>CAJWPE010000037.1 GCA_913045625.1 uncultured Chloroflexota bacterium
TTCATTGGGTGACGCAGGTGTTTTTTGTGTAGAAATGTTCATGCTTGATGAAGATACTGTGTTGGTAAATGAAATAGCTCCTCGTCCCCATAACTCCGGGCATCTGACTATAGATGCTTTTTCTATTTCTCAATACGAGATGCAAGTTAGAGTATTGTGTGGATTACCCTTACCTGAGCCTTTGCCTTTAAGCCCAGTAGTAATGTTAAATGTTTTGGGGTTTGAAATGGAAAATCTGCTTAAATTAGACTCAATGAATGAGTTACTTGATAAGACTAATGGTAAGTTATACATATATGGTAAGGATCAAATTAAGCATCGAAGAAAGTTGGGCCATATAATTTTTACAGGTAAAGATCTTTCTGATTTGATAAATCAAGCAAATTTGGTCTACGAAAAAATTAAGGTTTGATTGGTACGCCTGGAGGGATTCGAACCCCCGACACCTGGTTCCGAAGACCAGTGCTCTATCCGCTGAGCTACAGGCGCGAATTATTTATATTATACAGACCGAATCTTATCTAATTCCTTTATATAGCTGTCTCCTTCACCTAAAACGGTGATTTTTCCTACATTAGATACTTGTATGTCTTTACAATCTTCTAGAAACTCTAAATGAGCTACAATTTCTGACATCGCTGCAAAAATGTTTGACCCCAACAATTTACTCTTTTCGAAAATTCCCCTTGTAAGATCTTCTAATGAATCTGAATTGGAATTTAATCTCTGAATAATTCTTTTCAATCTTTTTTCATGGTGAGAGATAATTTCTAAACCTCTTGATTGGTCTATCCAATTAAATTCGCCTTTGTTATGGAGTCTGTGAGCTGGGAGGATTGTATATTCGTTTCCTAGCCTCATGGTTGTAGACAAAGAGTTTAAGTAAGTACCTAATCCAAACCAAGGTGATGTGTTTTTTAGAAAACTTGGGAGAGAGTCTGAAACCTCTTTTTTAATAATTGTGTTTGATGTTGGATGTGGAGTGATTTCTGGCAATATATGGTCTCCAGTAAACATGAAATTATCAAGCAGTAAGACAATTTGATCAGGAGAATGACCAGGAGTTTGTACGATTTGAATATCTTCGAATGATTCTTGATCTGATAAATTCCTAGAAATTTCAGTGTTTTTTTTATTTGAATAGTAATCAGAATATTGATTCCATCGGGAGAATCTATCTGATTCTGAAATTAAAATAGAAGAAATTCTCATTAATTCTTTTTGCAGTACGGAAGATTCTCTGTCTTGAATTTCCCAGATTTTATATTTTTTCAGTGGAGCATAGTTTTTATGAGCCCATAACTCAGCATTAGAAAAACTACAAAATTCATGGGCTGTTCCGTCATGGTCAGAATGCCCGTGTGTAAAAATCACCCTTTTAATATCTTTTGTGCTTAAAGGTAATTGTGAGTAACCATCAAGAAAATTATCAAAAGATCCTGGAGTTCCTAAATCAATGATAGTTAGGCCATCATTTTCAAAAATGTATGACCATGTTGGCCCAGTTCTTCCTGTTGATGCTTGTGCAACTCCAATTCCATAAACTGTTCTGCCCGTTTGTGTTTCTAATTGAATGACCCATCCATCCCCATTGTCGTTACCTTTTCTAATTACATTTTTGAGTGGGATATGTTGTGACATTCAATCTCCTGATACGTCAAATAAATGTGGGGTGAGCGAAGGGATTCGAACCCTCGATCTCCAGGGCCACAACCTGGCGCCTTAACCTACTTGGCCACGCTCACCATAGAAGTTAAAAAGTCTAGCATTGGGTGTAAAAGAGGTCAACGAAGAGTAGTAGAGTTATTTAATCAATTTCTTTAGTTAATGATTCTAATAGATCTTCTACCATAATGTCAGTTTTTGTATGATGTCTTAAGGGAAGTTGAGGGTCTACTATGTAGTAATTTCTTCTTCCGTTTTTTTGACGAACAATATATCCCGCGTCTTCGAGATCTGAAATTATTTTATGAGTGGTTCTTTCTGTCACCCCAATATAATTCGCTATTTCTCTTGCTGTACTTGTAGAGTTATGGAAAATATAACTTAAAACTAATCCGTGGTTAGTAATAAATGTCCATTTTGCAGAAGAATTAGTAGTCATGTTTCACTTGTTTTTATTTTGAGGAATTAGAATCTATCATATTCATCTTAATTATGACAATATAAAAAAAAATATGGAGTATTTTATGATTGAACAAGAAAAACTTTTAGAAAGAGCTGCTAAAGTTTTCCCTCAAGGGAATCTAGGTAATGTTAATTATGACTTGATTCTCTCAAGTGGTTCAGGTTCTAGAGTATGGGATCAAAATGGAAAAGAATACGTAGATTATCTCCTTGGTTCAGGCCCAATGATTGTCGGGCATTCGCATCCTAGGGTTAATGAGGTAGTAATTAGGCAATTATCTAAAGGTTCTACATTTTTTATTACAAATGATTTATCAATCCTTTTAGCTGAAGAAATTATTAATGCTGTTCCTTGTGCTGACAAAGTTAGGTTTTGTAGTACCGGGTCAGAAGCTACTTTGTATGCAATGAGGCTCGCTAGAGCTTTTACTAAAAAAGATAAGATTTTAAAGTTTGAGGGTGGGTACCATGGAATGAATGATTATGCTTTGATGAGTATGTATCCAAAATCATTGTTAGAATTTCCTGAGGCTGAACCTGATTCTGCAGGTATTCCTAAATCTGTTCAGTCAGAAGTTCTGGTAGCTCCATTTAATGACTTGGAAACTACTACAAATATAGTTTCTCAACATTTAGATGATATTGGAGGAATAATTGTAGAACCTCTTCAGAGATTGATCCCTCCCGTTCCTGGTTTTCTTGAAGGGTTGAGGAAATTAGCTGACAATTTTGAAATCCCTTTAATATTTGATGAAACTGTTACTGGATTTCGGCTTGCATATGGAGGAGCTCAAGAGTTTTATGGAGTAACTCCTGATATATGTACCCTAGGAAAAGCTATAGGTGGAGGGTTTCCTTTGACAGCAGTAGCTGGCAAAAATAAATTTATGGAAAATTTTGATAAAGATATTTCAGATCCAGATTCTTTTTTACCTCAAGTTGGGACTTTGAGTGGAAACCCCATTGCATGTGCTGCAGGCTTAGAGACATTATCAATTTTGAAGGAAGAAGGTACTTATAAAAAAATGTTCGAATATGGGAATATAATTAAATCCCATCTTAAAAAAGAATTTTCATCTGCAGGAATTGATTGCGTAATACAAGGTGAAAATGTTCTTTTTGACATATTTTTTTGTGATGAGAATACAAAAATTAACGATTACCGGTCAACTTTGTCTGCTGATGTACGTATGCTTGATAAGTTCAACAGATCACTTTTATCTTCTGGTGTTCTGAAAGGTGCTAGTAAGTTTTACTTCTCGTCTGTGCATAATAATGATGATATGGATGTGACCATCCAAGCAATTAATCAGGCTGTGAAAGAATTTATGAGTTGATTTCTGTAGCAGAGATGAAATTTGGTGTATTCAAAGGATTGAAAGATAATTTTACTTTTTGAATAGAATTAGTTTTTGGGTGGGATGTATGGTTTTCTACACGAATATAATTTTTAGTGAGTCCATAGATTGAATTAGTAGAATGGTTATAGTTTTCCCATAAGACCTCTTCTGTCAAAAGGTCTTGTTTGTGACGAAATTCTTTGAACATTTCTAATCTGATTTCAGTAAGTTCACTTGATCTGGAAGTTTTTGTCATTGAATCAACATTATCGTTTAAGAAAAATGCTGATGTGTTGGGTCTTTTTGAGAATTTGAATATATGCATGTCAGAAAACTGAGAATATTTACTAAGATCTTTTGATAATTGAAAATCGCTTTCAGTTTCATTAGGGAATCCAACAATTACATCAGTGGTAATAGATGCATTTTTAAAATTGTTGTTAATGAGGTCTATGGCACCAGTAAATTGATCTGATGTGTATCTTCTTCGCATTTTTTGTAAAACTTGATTACTTCCACTTTGCATAGGGATATGAAAATGTTTACACAATCTTTTGTTTTCCCAAATTTCTAGTAATTCATTAGAAATTTCTTGTGGTTGTAGTGACGATACTCTAATCCTGGGAATAGTTGTATTTTCTAAAACTTGTTTGAGCATTTTATTTAAATTCATATCTTGAAGATCAAATCCATATGAACCTAATTGCGTGCCTGTCATTACAATTTCTTGAAATCCCAATTTTTCAAATTTTTTAATTTGATTTATTAATGTATTAACTTCTACGCTTTTTTCTCTGCCACGAACACGAGGGACAATACAATACGAACAAATTTGATTACAACCCTCTTGAATTTTTATCATTGCTCGATTTTTACTAGGCATTAATTGATCAATTTCGAGTAAAGATTCGTCTGATGAAATTGAAAGTAAAGAATTGATAGATTTAACAATTTCTGATTTTGATTCGTTTCCAAAAACTAAATCCACTTCAGGTAAAGCTTCCAGCTCATCTTTTGCTCTTTGAGCGTAACACCCTGTTACTACAACTAGTGAATTTGGGTTTTGGTTTTTAAAAGATCTAGCAGATTGGCGACCTTTCCTGTCAGCTACATGAGTCACCGTGCAAGTATTTAATATATATATATCACAATCATCTTTACTGTCACTAATCAGATATCCATTTTGAGATAATTCAAGTGATAAATTTAATGAATCGGATTGATTTAATTTACATCCATGAGTTTCAATTGTTACTTTAGGGTTTTTAGATAAAAGTGTCACTAGACATCCTAAGTTTATAATTGTGTAATTATATCTTTATAATTTGGAATATTTGTATATATATGTTTTTTGAAAAAGAAATTAATGAAAATATCGCTCTTGATTTTGTTAAGAAATCAGTATCTATTCAATCTTACATTCTTGATGCAGAAAATTTTTTAAAACAAATTAAATATGAAGAAACACTAATTGATACAAAATTAATTTTATGTGAATTGTGGTTTGAGGCTGATCAGATCGATAAATATATATTGAGTTTTTTTGAATTATTTATTGAAAATCACCATTTAAAAAATTCTCAGATAGAAGTTTTGAGAGGTGTTGAATCTGACGAAGTTGGAAGTAATTTATTCTATTGTTTGTGGAAAATTGTATGGGATAACCAAAAAGAGGTTCTGATTTATTTAACAACTTCTGAGAATAAATTCATTCCTGAAACAATTATAAAAACCAGAACAACTCAACTTTCAGAAAGCTTGTCAAAAAGTGTTTCAATACGAGAATTTTATTCAATATTAGTTAGATTAATGCTTTCAGAGGTTAATGTATTAACTGATCCTCAATGATTTAATATGCTGTTATAATCGGCCTTTATTTCAAATACTTAAAATGATGGAGCTTGAGATGTTAGAGAGAGTTTTTGTTACAGGATATTCTGCAGTGAGTCCCATTGGTTTGGATAGTAAGTCCACTTGGTCAAGTTTATTGGATGGACAAAGTGGAGTTGACTATATAAGTTCTTTTGAAACTGATGGACTAGAAACCACTTTTGCAGCTGAAGTAGATAATTTTGACCCTGATCCTTTTGTTGGAAAGAAGCAAGCCAAAAGAATGGATAGATTTGTTCAATTAGGTGCAGCAGCAGCGTTACAGGCTCTAGAAATGAGCGGATTAGTAATAGATCAAGAAAATGCCACTGATGTTTCAGTAATGGTTGCAAGTGGCATTGGAGGAATAATTACTCTTTCAGACCAAATTGGAGTATTGAATAGTAGAGGTCCCAATAGGATAAGTCCTTTTTTAGTTCCGATGATGTTACCCGATATGGCTTCAGGTCAAATAGCCATGTTAACAGGAGCGAAAGGAGCAAATTATTGTACCGTTTCAGCGTGTGCTAGTGGTGCAGATTCTATCGGAATGGCTTTTGAGGCTATTAGACGAGGTGATGTGAGTGCAGCGATCACAGGTGGCGCTGAAGCCGCAATTTGTAGAATTGGTGTTGCTGGATTTAATGCTTGTCAGGCTTTATCGAAAAGAAATGATGACCCTAAATCAGCATCAAGGCCTTTTGATTCTCAACGAGATGGATTTGTATTAGGAGAAGGTTCAGGTGTTTTAGTAATAGAAAGTCAATCTTTTATGGAATCTCGTGGAGGTGTTCCTATAGCAGAGCTAGTTGGTTATGGGGCTACTGCTGACGCTTATCATATTACTCAGCCAGGTCCAGAAGGAGAAGGTGGAGCAAGAGCGATGAATAAAGCTTTAAATTTGGCTTCAATGCATCCAGAGGAAATTCAATATGTTAATGCTCATGGAACTTCAACTCCTTTAAATGATAAATTTGAAACTATGGCTATGAAATCAGTTTTTGGGGAATCTGCATATAAGATTCCTGTCAGTTCGACTAAATCTATGACGGGGCATTTATTAGGAGCAAGTGGAGCCTTAGAAGCTGTTATTTCGGTAATGGCTATTCAAAATGAAATAATTCCTCCTACTATTAATTTAGAAAATTCTGATCCTGATTGTGATTTAGATTACACCCCAAATACTTTTAAGGAACGAAAAATTGAAACTGTCATGAGTAATTCATTCGGTTTTGGTGGCCATAATGCTTCATTGATATTTAAAAGAATTTGACGAGTATTTTTTGAAATATCGAAAATGGAATATTGCTGAACTTGCACCTAAGTCTATTGAAGATGAATTAGGTTTATCTAGTGTTCAATCAACTATCCTTTACAATCGAGGTATTGATTCATACTCAAAAGTAAATGATTTTTTATTTCCTCAGCGTCAATCTGTTCACGACCCATTTTTGTTTGAAGATATGAAAAAAGTGGTTGATAGATTGTCAAAAGCGGTCGATAACAGAGAAGTAATAGGTGTTTTTGGTGATTTCGATACTGATGGTTTATCTGGTAGTGCAGTATTAGCTTTTGCTTTGGAATCATTAGGTGCAATAGTTTTTCCTTACATACCCCATAGAGTTGATGAAGGACATGGAGTAAGTATTAATGCGCTAGACTTTTTTAAAGATCGTGGAGTGTCTTTGATGCTTACAGTAGATTGTGGAATTTCTTCTATAGAAGAAATTGATTTGGCAAATAGTATGAATATCGAAACTATCATTTCTGATCATCACACAAGCGTTGATAATCTTCCCAGCGCTTTTGCGATAATTAATCCATCACTTCCAAATTCAAAATATCCTTTTGAGCATTTAACGGGAGTGGGTACAGCTTTTAAAATTATTGAAGCCTTATTTTCCTATTTGGGCAAAGACTTACCCGCAGAGGTTTATGTTTTTTCAGCATTTGGAACTTTGTCAGATGTGGGATTAATGAAAGATGAAAATAGATTTTTAGCTTATACAGGAATTAAGTTGATTCGATCTAAAGAAATGATAGGTATTGATCAACTTATGGAAGTAGCAGGAATAGAAAAAAGAAGAATTAGAACTCAAGATATGACTTTTGGTTTAATTCCACGAATCAATGCACCTGGAAGATTATCGCATGCAAAATTAAGCTTAGACTTGATTTTAAGTAAAAACTCTGAAGAAGCTAAAAGTTTGTCAGAAGAAATAGAGCAATTAAATAAACAGAGGCAATTAGTTACTGAAGATGCTATGAATGAAGCCTATCAACAATTACAGCCACAAAATGAATCGGTAATTTTTGTAGGTAAACCAAATTGGAATCCTGGAATATTAGGGCTTATAGCAGGTCGATTGGCTGAAGAATTTTATAGACCAGTAATTGCGGTATCAGGATCCGGAAATATATTGAGAGCAAGTGCTAGAAGTATTCCTGATTTTAATTTGATTCAAGCTTTAGATTTGTGTAATTCATTTTTTGAGAAATTTGGTGGTCACCCAATGGCTGCCGGATTTACAATTAAACGTGAACTATTGAAAGATTTTAGAGATAAATTTAATGATATTTCTTTCGAATTTCTTTCTGATGTCCCTAATGGTCCATCAATAAATATTGATGCTGAAATTTCGCCATTATGGTTAACTTCAGAAAAATTAAGTTTTCTTGAATCTTTAGAACCATATGGCAAAGGTAATCCCGAGCCTACATTTCTCACTAAGAATTTTGAATTGATAGATTTTAGGCAAGTGGGTGCTGACAAAAGTCATCTCAAAATGACATTGATGTATGAAGGGAGGGTCTTTGACGCTATAGCCTTTAGGCAGGGCAAAAGAGCTACGGAAATTCAGAATGGAAAATTTATAGATCTAGTATTTAAGCCTTCAATAAATTTTTGGAAGGGAAAAGAAAATTTAGAGTTAATTGTAGATGATTTTCGAGAGTCTAATTAATTTGTTTCTTCTCTTCTGCGCTCTGCACGAGTTTTTGCAGGTAGAGAATTGATTCTCTCGTCTAGGATTTCATTAGAATCCCCTATTCTAGCTTTCCATAGCAATATAATCACGCTTACGCTAAACATTGTTAAAGATACAAAGTGAGTTTGTTGTAGTCCGAATGCGATTTCGCCATCTTCTCGTAAAAACTGTATAAAAAATCTACCAAACCCATAAAAAGCAAAATAAGTTAGTATTACCATTCCAACTGGTCTTATTCTGTTTGCTAGTTTCCATACTACAAATATCCCTATCATATTCCATAATATTTCGTAAGCAATCACGGGTTGTACTGATGTTCCAATTCCATTAGAACAATATAAAGCTGCGCTTTCTGCATGATTCCATACATATCCAAAAAATAAATCAGTTGCCTTAGCACAATGTTCTCCGTTTGCTATATCACCCAGTCTTCCTATTGCTTGTCCAAAAAATAAAGCAGGAGCAGTGATATCAGCAATTAATAATGCGGGTTTTTTGGTTAATATTGCATATGTGGTTCCTCCTATAAACCCTCCAATAATTCCCCCTAGTAAACCAATTCCACCAGACCAAATTGCGAAAATTTCGAATAAATTATTTCCAAAATAAGTCCAGTTATCTACAACATATACAAAACGTGCCCCAATGATTCCAGGCAATATAGTCCATGTAGCAATTGAATAAATATCATCTGGGTCAATGCCATATATTTTTCCCCATCTGGAAATTAAAAATATTGCAGCAAGAACACCTATGGCGCTAAATAAACCGTGCCAACTAAGTAAGAAAGATCCTGCTTGTAAAACCCAAGGTCCTGTTTCAATTTCAATCATAATAACTCTCTCTGAAAACTAGATAGAATCTTATCGATTCCATCATTACTGTCAAGATAAGATAGAAGTATATCAATTTAAGGAAGATGATGTGGTTCAATCATTGAAAAAATTGAAAGATTCAGATCTAATACAAGACTTCTTAGAACATTTATTTGTTGAGAGAGGGTTATCTAATAATACGATTACATCTTATAAAAGTGATTTAGAGCAGTTTGAAGAATTTCTGGTTTCAAAAAAACAAATTTTATTTACAGGAATTTCTCAAGATCAAGTTAGCCAGTATGTGAAAACATTTGATCATTTACGATATCAAAAAACTACTAGATCTAGAAAAGTTGCGACACTAAAATCTTTTTACTCCTATTTGCATGATGAGTATTTAATTTCATCTGATCCAACACAAAATTTCAATTTAAATTCAAAATTCGTGAGGCTTCCAAAGATTTATGAGGTTTCAGATGTAATAATGCTTTTGGATTCACCTTTAAAAATTAATACTGGTCATGTAGCTATTCGTGATTGTGCAATTTTACAAATTGCTTATGCTGCTGGATTACGTGTTTCTGAAATAATTAATTTAAATATTGGGGATGTAGACTTTAAATCTAATTCAGTAAGAGTTTTTGGGAAAGGGTCAAAAGAAAGGGTGATCCCATTACACGATTTAGCAATTTCTAGTTTGAATAATTATGTTCAAAAATCTCGTCCATTAATGGTTAAGTCGATCAAAAATAAAACTTTTTTTTGTAATCAAAAAGGACAACGATTTTCAAGACAAGGCATTTGGAAAATAGTGAAAAAATATGCTGAAAATGTAGG
>CAJWPE010000038.1 GCA_913045625.1 uncultured Chloroflexota bacterium
CAAAGATGGACGTGATCAAAATCCAATTGATCCTCAAGATTTGTCTTACGAAGAGGAAATGAGCAAAGCTTCAAAAGAATTTACTACTGTTGTAACTGGCCAATATGATTACTCAGTCATGCATTACACATCTGGAACAACAGGAAAACCTAAAGGTGCTGTTCACAGACATCAAGCTGTAGTTCAACAAAAAGCTACGGGCAAGTGGGCTTTAGATCTTCAAGACGATGACGTTTATTGGTGTACGGCTGACCCTGGCTGGGTAACAGGTACATCGTATGGAATGTTAGCCCCTTGGACTAACGGTATTACCCAATTGATTTATGAAGGTGGATTTAGCGCTAGCAGATGGTATGAACAAATTCAAAAACATAACGTTACTGTTTGGTATACGGCTCCTACGGCTATTCGTATGTTGATGAAAGCAGGGGACGATGTTACAAAAAAGTTTGATCTGTCTTCTTTGAGATATATTTGTAGTGTGGGAGAACCTTTAAATCCTGAAGCGGTTGTTTGGAGTAATGACGTTTTTGGAATGGCCTTTCATGATAACTGGTGGCAAACAGAGACGGGGGCAATCATGTGTGCAAATTATCCAAGTATGGAGATCAGGCCTGGTTCTATGGGTAAACCTATTCCAGGTGTTCAATTAGCAATTGTAGATGAAGACTTTAATGAAGTACCAGATGGAGAAGATGGTAATTTAGTAGTTAAACCTGGATGGCCTTCAATGTTTCATGCCTATTGGAATAACTCAGAAATGTATAACTCTAGATTCAGAAAAGGTTGGTATATTACAGGTGATACTGCTCGGAGAGATGAGGATGGATATTTTTGGTTTGTAGGTCGTGCAGATGATGTAATAAATACAGCAGGTCATTTAGTAGGTCCATTTGAAGTGGAAAGTGCATTGATAGAACATCCAGCTGTAGCCGAAGCTGGAGTGATCGGTAAGCCTGACCCATTAGCTATGGAGATTGTTAAGGCTTTCGTATCTTTGAAAGATGGGTATGAAGAATCAACTCAATTAAGAAACGAAATTATGAAATTTGCTAGAGAAAAATTATCTACAGCTGTTGCCCCTCGTGAGATAGATTTTATTCCATCTCTTCCTAAAACTAGGAGTGGAAAAATTATGCGCCGGCTTTTGAAAGCGAGGGAATTGGGACTTCCAGAAGGAGATACTTCAACTCTAGAAGATGATTAGAAATTAAATTTATCTGATAACTTGTATGGGAGATAGCGACTTTGGACTCAACAAAAATGAAATCTGTTGTTTGTGATGAAATCGAAAAAAACAAAGATAAATTAATATCTGTAGCCAAAGAAATATTAGAAAATCCGGAACCAGGATTTAAAGAATTTAAAACTTCTAAAATAGTATCGAGAGAATTTTCTTCTTTAGATATGTCGTATGAATCAGGAATCGCTATTACGGGCCTTAAATCTAATCTAGATAGCGGTAAACCAGGTCGAAATATAGCTGTGATTGGTGAACTAGACTCAGTAAAAGTATTAGGTCATCCATTTGGAGATCAAGAAACGACCGCTGCTCACGCTTGTGGACACCATTGTCAAATAGCGATGATGTTAGGTGTAGCTGTTGGTTTAAAAGCATCGGGAGTCTTAGAGTCATTATCAGGTAAAGTTACCTTTATGGCAGTTCCTGCTGAGGAATATATTGAAATTGAATATAGAGACAATTTGAGAAGAAATGGTGAAATTGAATTTTTGGGGGGAAAACCTG
The DNA here is from genome assembly GCA_913045625.1 of uncultured Chloroflexota bacterium. Taxonomy (GTDB): domain Bacteria; phylum Chloroflexota; class Dehalococcoidia; order Lucifugimonadales; family UBA826; genus AG-426-M11. Next base: position 1,748 of record CAJWPE010000038.1, read on the forward strand.
AATTTGTCAGGCTGGGACATTTTGATGATATTGATATGGCAATGATGACGCATACGTCAGTGCCGACGAATGACTGCAAAATAACGATTGGTGGAACTAATGTTGGTATGGTTGGTAAATCAATTCAATTTTCAGGAGTTGCCTCTCATGCTGGAGGTTCACCGCATTTGGGTGTAAACGCTCTTAATGCAGCTATGGTGGCGATGTCGGCAATACATGCACAGAGAGAAACTTATAGAGATGAAGATTCGATCAGAATACATCCGATCATAACAAAAGGTGGCGTCGCAGTCAGTTCAGTTCCGGCTGATGTTCAAATGGAGACATATGTTAGAGGTGGATCAATTGAAGCCTTTTTATCGGCTTCCGAAAAAGTTGATAGGGCTTTGAGGGCAGGTGCCATGACAGTTGGAGGGTCTGTGACTATACAAACTTTGCCCGGTTATCTTCCTATTCAAAATAATGAATCTTTTTTAGATTTATATCAAAATAATGCTGCTGAATTAGTTGGGCAAGAAAAAATAAGTAGACTTCCTCCACATGTTAGGCATGGCACAGGTTCTACAGATATGGGTGATATTTCTCAGTTAATGCCAGTAATACATCCATATGTGGAGGCAGCTTCTGGGAACGGCCATGGTATTGATTACCTAATAGATGATTATGAATTAGCTGTTGTAACTTGTGCAAAGGCAATGGCTATGACAGTTATAGATTTGCTAGCTGATGGATCTTCCAATGCATCTCGCATAATCTCAGAGACTGATTCCACGCTTACTATATCTTCATACCTGTCGCTTTTGCGAAGTATGACTAAAGAAGAAACATTTAAAGACTAAAAAAATTAAAATAGTTCTAAATCTCTAAAATCAAGAGTTGAAAGATTATTGATAGTCGCCAGACGGCCAGTCAACATATATCTCGTATTTTGTAAAATTTTCAGACAAAATGACCTCTGTATTTGTAATACAAAAACAAGAGAGCTATGTTTGCCAGAAGTACATCTAAGTTAGAGGAAGATTAATTTCATTTTGTTAGGAATGATGAAATTTCAGAAGAAAATTTGTTTCTCCATGCAATATTTAACCTTATTCTTTCCAATGCTTGTTGGATACTTCTTTCTGCAGCTGGAGTAGGGTTTTTGTCGAAAAAATCTTCTATTTCAGCGATTCTTTTTTCTTCAGAAAATCCTGAAACAAGGGATACAAGTCGATTTAATGCAAATCCTCCATCTCCATATCTCTTATCAATTTCAACCCAGTTTTCCCTCACGAAATCCCAAGCTATAGATCTTCCTAAACCTGAAGAGGAAACTCCGACTATGATTCTGATTGAGTCTTGTGCTCTTATTCTGTCACTTAATGAAACCTCTAATGCTTTTTCAAGTAGAGAGGGTTCAGAAAAGCTACAGAGAGCACCATGGAGTCGAACTTTTTCTTCTTGTAGTTCTACTTTCTCTTCTAATTGTAGAATTTGATTGAATTCTGATACATTGCCATTTTGTGCAGTTATATTGAAAACAACTGATCTAATATCAGGGTGAACACTTGAAGAATCATCTCGATACGATTGAAATAATTCTTTACACTTATTTATAGTTTCTTGGTGACCATAATGACCTAAGTTACCTTGTGCAATTGACCTCAATAATGACTCTAAATGCCCTTCTCCAGGTTTCTTGTCCCATCCTACATCTTTTCCGATTTGTATGAAAATATTTTTACAAAAATCTTTGTATTGTGAGTGAAAATTTTCAGATTCTATTAAATTCTCAATGGATCTAAGTCCAGATGATAAATCTGAGAGTACAGATGAATCTTTTTCTAACTTGAATGAATTAGATAAATTAAGGAAACGGGTAGGAGAGGTGTAACCAGCACGGCTTAACGCATAAGTATCTCCCTGTATTCCTAAGCGGTCTCTTGGAGAGATTAGGTTATTCTGAATTGCATTTTGCAGTTTGTCTAATTGTTTTTCAGAATAATTCACCCTGTAAAATCCTGTTTGGTCAGGATTTAATTTGACCCATTGGTCGTCGGAATTAATTGTTGTTTCAAAATTCTCAGTTGAAGATTCCATTAATATTGATAATTCTTCTTGACTCTGATTAGTGGCTTTTACAGGAATGGACCAGATTGTCGAATCGTTAGATTCTGTAGAAATATTTTCAAATAAAAATCTTTCCTGAGACAGATTAATTTGACCATTTGTATTCAAATCAAAATCTATAACAGGGAATCCTGTTTGCTTTACCCAAGAATCCATTATTCTTGAAACAGGTTTTCCCGAAGACTCAGCTAAAGCGTCCCAAAGATCTTGAGTTTGAGCGTTTGAATATGAGTGACGAGTTAAATAAAGATTAATCCCTTTTTGAAAATCATCAGCTCCTAGATAGTTCTCTAACATTCGTAGAACTGATCCTCCTTTACTGTAACTGATAGCATCGAAAAGAGCTCCAATTTCATCTGGGTTGTTAACTTCTTGTTCTATTGGGTGAGAATTTTTAAGTCCATCTAATGAGAATGCAGAAGCTGTATCTGCATTTAAAAATTCTGTCCAAACTTCCCATTCAGGGTGGATGGCATCTACGGCTTTGTCACCCATCCAAGAAGCAAAACTTTCATTTAGCCATAAGTCGTTCCACCAGTCCATAGTTACTAGATCCCCAAACCACATGTGAGCCATTTCATGAGAAATTATTGATGCAACTCTTTGCTTTGTAGATGCAGAAGTATTGTCAGGATCAACCAATAATGCGGCCTCTCTATAGGTGATTGCCCCCCAGTTTTCCATAGCCCCTGCAGCAAAATCTGGTAGAGCTATATGATCCATTTTAGGCAACGGATAATCAATTCCAAAATATTGGTTGAAATATTTTAATAAGGCTAAAGAAGTATCTAGTGCAAATTGTCCTTGTGATTCATTTCCTCTAGTTGTCCAAATACGCATCAAAGTTCCATTTGGAGAGGTTTTTTCAATATGAGCTAGATCTCCTACAACAAAGGCTAGTAAATAAGTAGACATTTTAGGAGTAGTATCAAATTTAATTGACTTAAAACCTTGAGAAGTTTTAGATTCACTGACTACTGGCATATTTGATAAAGCTGTAAATTCTTCATTAATCTCCAAAGTCACATCATAAGTAGACTTGTAGTTAGGTTCATCCCAGCAAGGAAATGCCCTTCTAGCAAAAGTAGATTCAAATTGAGTAGCTGCCAAATATGCGTTTGCGCCCTCAGGGTTAGTGTAATCGCTTCTGTAGAAACCGTGGAGTCGATCATTTAATTCGCCAATAAAATTAATTTCTAATACATAATTTCCTTGGGCAACTTCATCTTTCAAATTGATTGAGATGATTTGTGAACTTTCATCTAAGTTGAAATCTGAAATAGCAATTTCTTCAATTTCATTACTCAAATTTACTGATAAAATTTCTAATTCAGTTCCATTTAAAAGAATTACACCTGTATTTTCTTTTATTTGTAAATCAATTTTGACATTACCATCAAATTTAAATGATTTGAAACTAGGCTTTAAAGTTAAATTGTAATGATTAGGTATAATTTTTCTTGGTAGAACTTCTCTATTTTGTGTCATCAGTAATTGCGACTCCGTACGTGACTTATTTAGCTTGCCAATTTGGCGCTCTTTTTTCTGAGAAAGCAAGTGGGCCTTCTCGTCTATCTTCTGAATTTAAAAATTTGTGCTCTTCTGAATATGAAGCGTTGATTGCATTTGGTAAAGAACCTTCTAAGCCTACATAAGCCATCTGTTTTGACGCTCTAACTGAAAGAGGAGCAGCTTCTAAAATTAGACTAGCCCATTTTTCAGCTGTTTGCATCAAATTTGCTAGTGGAACTACTTCATTGGCTAAACCTAAGTTATAAGCTTCAGATGCCGAAATTCTAGTAGCAGTCAACATCATTCCCATTGCTCTTTTGATAGGAATGTGTCTGGGAAGTCTGTGCACTCCACCTGCTCCAGCTACTAATCCTACTCTAGGTTCAGGTAGTCCAATTTCTGCATGGTCTGCCATGATGATAATGTCACATGCCATAGCTAATTCAAGACCTCCCCCTAAAGCATAGCCATTTACTGCAGCTATGATTGGTTTCCAACATTTGAACTCAGTATCAGTTGTAATCCCACCTAAAGCAGCTCTCTGATTTAAAATTTCTTTAGCGTTAGGATCACCGGAAGTAAGAGCTTCAGCTTGCTCTATTCTTTCATTCCAATTTTCTGCAGTGTATTTTAGGTCGTTACCCGCACTAAAAGCTTTGCTTCCAGAACCTGTCACAATAATTATCCATGCGTCATCGTCTTCGTTGAAAGTTTTAAAAGCATGTGCCATTTCTGCATTTGTGGGAGGGTGTAGGGCATTCATTCGTTCGGGACGATTAATTGTGAGGTAGGCGATTCTTTCTTTCTTTTCATAAGTAATAAATTCGTAATTCATATTTTCTCCTTATCAAATTCCTTAAAATTTTTGTCAGGAAGGCTAGCATATCGTAAAAATATATTGTTGGTAAGTGTTGATTGTGGTTAGATATTTTGATGTGTAGAATGCATTGGAAATAAAAATAGATTTGGTAGGTGAAATTATGAAGGTAAATGCTTCCATTGGTACTTATGCTGGCAACAAGTTTTCAGTACAACATATAGCCGATGCTGCTACTACGGCAGAGAAGCATGGATACGATATTATTTCTTCTAATGAAACAGGTCATAATCCATATTTACCATTAGCTATAGTTGCTGAACATACCAGTGAAATTTCATTACAGACATCTATAGCTCTATCATTTTCTAGAAGCCCTATGGATACAGCGTATTTAGCATGGGATCTGCAAAATCTTTCGAATGGTCGTTTTATATTAGGATTAGGTACACAGGTTCGCGGCCACATAGTTAGGCGGTTTTCAATGCCATGGAGTGCCCCTGCCCCTAGAACTAGAGAGTACATTTCTGCGCTGAAGCATATTTGGGATTATTGGCAGAATGGAGGAAAGTTAGAATTTTCAGGAGACAGTTATTCATTTAATTTGATGCCCCCATTTTTTAATCCAGGGCCCATTGAATTTCCAGATATCAAAGTTTCAATTGCAGCAGTTAATCCAAATATGCTAGCTGTTGCTGGAGAATTATGTGATGGAGTTATTTTGCATAGCTTCAATACAATTAAATATACAGAAGATGTTGTAATTCCTGCATTAAAAAAAGGTGCTTCTAGAGCTGATAGAAATATAGAAGATTTATCAATTTCTGGTGGAGGATTCATCGTAGCAGCTAAAGATCAAGAAGATCTAGAGGTTAAAAGAGATAAAACAAAAGAACAAATTTCTTTTTATGCTTCCACAAGAAGTTATTCAGATGTAATGAAAGTTCATGGATGGCAAGATACTCATGAAAAACTTTACAGAATGTCCATAGATGGAGAATGGTCTAAAATGAAATTCGAAATTACTGATGAAATGTTAGATAAATTTGCAGTTATTGGAACCTATGATGAAATTGCTAAGAAAATTCTTCACTCTTACGGCAAATTTTCAGATTCAGTTTCTTTTTCTATGGATATTCAATCTCAGAAAGATGAAGACACTTTGATGCAAATTCTTCATGATTTGAAATCTGGTTGATTGGTGACAGCCTGAATTATTTCATATATTTGGGTTATCGTTTCGTCTAGTTTGTCAGTGTGATTTATTATTACATAGTCAAACCAATTAGATTCTTGAAGTTCGTCTTCAGCTGTTTGAACCCTCTTTTTTAGTGCTTCTGGAGTTTCAGTCATTCTATCTTTTAGACGTTTTTCTAATTCTTGTAAATTTGGAGGTGCTAAAAATATAAAAACTGCATCTTTTTCCTTGTCTTTGATTGTTTTAGCGCCTTGAACATCAATCTTTATCAAGACATTTTTCCCGTTCTTGATTCCTTCATGCACTTGCTTTTTTGGGACCCCATAGTAGTTTCCGTATACTTCAGCATGTTCAAGGAATTCATCATTGACTAACATGTTTTGGAATTGGTCTTTGGAAAGAAATATATAATCTTTGAGATTGATTTCGTTTTCACGTTTTTGTCTGGTGGTTGCAGTTACAGTAAAGTGAAAATTGCTGAACTGGAGTGACATTCGGGAAATCACTGCATCTTTTCCTACTCCCGATGGGCCTGAAATGACGATGATTTTTTGTTGATTATCATGCACAGATTTAGGCCTTTTGGATTTTAGATAATTCTTTCCAGAAATTTGGATATGACACATTAGCCGCTTCAGAATTTTGAATTGTTGTTTCTCCATCTGCAAGTAGACCTGCAATTCCATTAGTCATAGCAATTCTATGGTCTCCGTGACTGTCTACTTTCGCACCAGATAGCATTCCCGTGCCATTGATTTCCATTCCATCAGGTAATTCTGTAATAGAGGCTGATAATTTTTTTAAACTATCTACTGTAGCTGAAATCCTGTCAGATTCTTTCACTCTTAATTCTTCTGCATTTTTAATTGTAGTCTTTCCATCTGCAAAGCAAGATGCCAAAGCTAAAATTGGAAGTTCATCAACAACTCTTGGAATTATTTCTCCACTGATTTCTATACCTTTCAGATTGCTAGAAGAAGCAATAATATCTGCAACAGGTTCTCCACCTTGTACCGACTCGTTTGTAACAACTAAATTTGCCCCCATCATTTTTAGAACTTCTATTACACCAGTTCTAGTGGGATTCATTCCGACATTTTTGATAATTATTTTTGCATTTGAATGGCAACACGCAGCAACAAGCCAAAAAGCAGAACCGCTGGTGTCACATGGTATATGCACGTCAACACAATTTAATTCTGATGAACTTATGCTAATTTGTAGCCCTTCAGATTGAATGTTAGATCCCATAGATTTCAACATTCTTTCCGTATGATCTCGTGAATTACTCGGTTGATTGATGATAGTTTTCCCTTGAGCATATAGCGAAGCAATTAATAAACAAGATTTCAATTGAGCACTAGCTACAGGCATAGAATATTCAATACCCTTTAAATTACTGGGATTAAAAGTCAGAGGGGCATAAGCATTTTTTTCCCTGCCAGAAACTTGTGCGCCCATTAAATTTAGAGGAGTGGTAATCCTTTTCATGGGACGAAATCTTAGGGAATCATCTCCAGTAATAACACTGTAAAATTTTTGGGCAGATAAAAGTCCCGATACTAATCTCATAGTAGTACCACTATTACCTGCATTTAGAACATTTGTAGGTTCAGACAGTCCCTGTAATCCATTCCCTTGAATTATAAATTCCCCATCAATTTTTCCTTCTGTAATTTCTGCTCCTAACGAATTTAAGCATCCCATCATTGAAGTTCTATCGTCACCTTCACAAAAATTAGAAATTTTTGCTGTTCCATTAGCTATAGAATTTAGTAATGCAGCTCTGTGTGATATTGATTTATCTCCAGGAGGAGAAATTTCTCCAACAATCTTATGTGGAGAAGAAATAGTTTGATTCATTTATCGAGGATACTCCCAAGATTTACGTAAATTTTTATCTCCTTGATCACCCATTCTGCTAGCTAGTTTTCCTCCAAACATAGCACTAGCTATTGATTGAGCTGAAGATGGTAATTCTACATGCAGGGGTAGATCTTCATCAATTCCAGCAAAAATTTTGCCTTTTACTTCCCATGCATCAATTAGTAAATTTAATAAATCGTCAGAATTTTGGTCGATTGAATTTCTTATTTCATATAAAGCTTTAATAGTTTGGTCTAACCAGTAAATAAGAGGTTGAGAAGCTGTAATGGAGTTTATTTCTGTTTCAATCGGATCTTGGTTAGCTAATTCAGTCTGTTTCTCAAATTCAAAATTGACAAATTTTCTCATCTCAGACCATGAATCACTTTTTGCAAGAGAATTGATTAATGATGATGAGATGATAGGTAGTAGTATTTCAGTAGCTGCTGTGTAGCTATCATGTTCATGGATATCTAAAAAGAAAGGTTTACTACCCAATAATTCTATAAATTTGATAAACCACTGCATTCCCTCTTTACTGCTTTTTTCTGATTCCATTATGCAATAACGTATTCCATTAAAAATTTGGGAATTTGAATTAGCTAATTGAGGGATTTCGGTTTTAATTAGAGGTCGAGCTGGGATGTAACAAAA
>CAJWPE010000039.1 GCA_913045625.1 uncultured Chloroflexota bacterium
TTAGCTCCCAAACTACTTCCACCCATTCCAATTACAATTAATTTCCGAAATGATGTTAATTCGTATTTTTTAGCTATATTTGAAAATTCCAAAAAATTACTAATAAGTTTTTCCGAATCTACCCAACCTAAATATTCGCGAGAAGATATATTAAAAACAGAATCAAAATAATCATAATTTTTATTTAACATCTTGGAAATTACTGAATTAACTTCAGATAATTTCTGTGTTAAATTAGAAGAATCAGAAGCCAATAAATCCTCAGGGAAAATAATTTAAACGAAATTTAAAGTTGATCTCTTACTAGAAATATTTTGAATCAAATCATCAAATGAATTTTGAAATGCTTTTAATCCATCCTGTAGTAATTCATCTGTAATAAAATCTAACGAAACACCTAAATGGTTTAGCTGATCCAAATGTTTTTTTGCATCAATTAAATCATCTGTAATTGCCTCAGCAAATTCTCCGTGATCCAAAAAGGAATTCAAAGTTGAGTCAGGCATAGTATTCACAGTGTTTTTACCTATAAGCTTCTCCACATACAAAACATCTGAAAAATTTGGGTTTTTAGTACTAGTGCTAGCCCATAATGGTCGTTGAGGTTTAGCTCCATTCTTAGACATTTGATTAAATTCAGAACTGCCAAATTTTTCTACAAATAATGCATACGCCATCTTAGCATTAGAAATTGCAGTTTTACCTTGTAAGTTTTGAGGCACTAATTGATTAGAATCTACAGCACTATCAACTCTACTGACAAAAAAAGAAGCTACTGAAGAAACGCAAGAAGGGGATTTCCCTTTAGAAATGAGTTTACGCAAACCTTCCAAATACGAATCAATTACTTTGTTATAAAAATTTAAAGAAAAGATCAAAGTCACATTAACATTAATACCCTCTGAAATCAGTTCAGTAATTGCAATCAAACCTTCTTTAGTTCCCGGAACTTTTATCATCAGATTATCTCTATTAATTTGACTTACTAATCTTTTAGCTTCTTCAACAGTTCCAATTGCATCATTAGCTAAATGGGGATTAACTTCCAATGAAACAAAACCATCAGTTTTATTTGAGGTTTCAAAAGTTGGTTTCAATAAATCTGCAGCAGATTTGATATCTTGAACAGCTAAACACTCATAAATTTCTAAATCAGACAAATCTTGTGAAATCAAATTTCTTATAGATTCATCATAAATTTCACTAGATGAAATTGCTTTTTCAAAAATACTGGGATTTGATGTAAGTCCTGTTACACCCAAATCAATAACTTGTTTCAACTCACCGTTGGTAATCATTTCCCTAGACAAATTGTCATACCAAACAGATTGGCCTAATTTATTTAATTTTACTAAACGAGTATTAAGCAAAAATATCTCCAATTAAATACAATTACATTGTCAACCGACGATATAGAACTAAAAGACGTTCAGGTAAGTCGTTGATATCATCCAAAATTTCATATCCCATATCTGAGGTCATAGTTTTTAAATAATCATGACCAGACTTATCAACAGTTAAACAAAATGAATTAATCCCTATTTTTTTAGCTTCATCTAAAGCCATCTTTGTATCATGTACTGCATATTCTTTTTCTACACCTTCTCTACTATACCCTCTATCTTGTGGCCTACCGTCACTTATCAAAAAAAGTATTTTTGTTCTAGCATCAATCTGATTTAATTTGTGAGCAGTATGCCGAATAGCGGGCCCCATTCTTGTAGCATGTAATGGCGCAATTCTATCAATTCTTCTTTTCACCTTGTCAGAAAAGTTTTCTTGAAGATCTTTTACAGTGTAATATTCCACATTCTCTCTACCGTATCCGGAAAATCCATATATTCCATATACGTCACCTATTGCTTCCAAAGCATTAATCAATAAAACCATTGATTCTTTCTCAACATCAATAATTCTTTTGTAAGATCTACGCATTTGTTGGCCTCTTCTAGTTCTAAGCCAAACCATATACTCAACAGGGTCATCTGGAGCATCCCATTCATCTTGACGCCCTTTTCCTTCGTCAATTGCTTCAGCAGTAGATGCACTAGTATCTAAAAGAAAAGCAACCGCAACATCTCGTTGAACTTTATTTCGTCTCCAGTAAAATTTTTCATCAGGACTAGAACCAGCTTTGATATCAACCATATTTTCTATTACATCATCAATATCGATATCTTCCCCATCACTCAACTTTCGTTCTTTTCTCAACATTTCAGGCACCATCATTTCAAATTGACGCCGGATTCTAGTAACTAAAGTGCTATATTCATTAAGTGTTGAAGAAAAATAAGCCGGATCTCCTTCTTGCATAAGTTTTTCTTTGACTATACACCACCTTGGTTTGTAGTCTTCAGCCCTGAAATCCCATTCATCATAAACAAATGTTTCAGGTTCACCTGATTGTAATTCTCCTCCATCTTCATCAACATGGACATATTTTCCCTGATTATCATCAGGAGATTGAGGTAAATTTGTACCAGCCTCTTTGATCAAATTGTCAGCAAACACGCCACTAGATTCTTGAATTTCACCTTGAACAGTTTGCATATCTAGTTCAGCACTGTTTTCCAGCAATTCTTTCAATTGATCTTGAGTCAAAGGATCACCTTGAGCACCACCAGATTGATCTTGCTGTTGCATTCGCATCTCATTCATCAACTGGGACAATTCAGGTTTAAAATCTCCTCTGTATTCAACTTCTTGCATAGTTTCATAATCTTCTTCATTTTCAGGCCTGAGCTCCATTTCCATACCCATCCCCATATCCATCAACATTTGTTCCATTTCATCTGGATCTTCATAATCTTCTTCATCGTCAAATGATTGATCTTCCCAATCTTCTTCGGGGATATCTTCATTAGGAATAGTAGCTATAATTGCATAAATTCTTATACTAGCCTCTGCTGAGTCTTCAACTAAAGACTCATGTCTAGTTACCATCTTCATGATCTGAATAATTTGCTGAATCTGAGATTTATATTTGAGTGGTATGGCAACGCCTTCATATTGTTGAAGGCTAACTCTCAGCATAAATTCAACTATTGCTTCTCTAGCAGGTAATTCTTTAATATCAGGACGATCATCTAAAGAATCATTTTGAACTTGTAAATAAAAATTTTTGATTCCAGGATATTCAACCAGTACTTTTGCATCTAATCTTGCACTCTCTACAACAGTAAAAATGTCTAAAGATAATTGTCTATCTTCAAATAAATTAAAGAATCTTTGCATGTCACTAACCCATTTCTTCTCAAGATTTTGGGATGAGTTTTCATCTGATATTTCATTAGAATTTTTAATTGCATCTAGTTGTTTTCTTTCTAAAGTTGCTCTCAGATCCTCAAAAAGTGCTGATTCTTTATTAAAATCAAAAATAAAACTACCAAACTCCAAATGGGCAACTTGATGAGTAGACACAACTTTGAACCAAGCAAAATTCTCTTCTTTAGTCGTATACCTATCAACAATTGTTGGGACAAAAACTGTGGAACCCTCAGTGGTAGGAGAATTTTTAGACACCCATCCTATATTTTTTTCAACTAATGCATCGGTAGAAGAAAGTTTTATTTCTGCACCAGCTAAACCTCTACAATACATTTCCATCACAGTCTTAATTCGATCAAATTCTATCCCAGAAGACAACATCTCTATTGTGTTTTCTGAGTGAGCAGATTCAACCTTAAAATATGCGATACCTGCGTCTGGATTATTTTGAATCACATTAACACCCTCTTCATACCATTTACCAAATTGAGAAGTAGTTAATTTTTCAAAAATCATTGGTGAAGAATTTATAAAATCTGGCATAGCTAAAGGTTCAAACTCCAAAAGCGACTCACTCAAAGCTAAAACAACGCTATGTTTTTCTTGATCTAACTCTGCTAATGACTGTGAAATTTCCAACATTGTTCCAGGTATATTTGTTCCCCCATTCTTAACTAAATTTTCTGCAAGTTGTAAAAATCTAATTCTTTCTTCAGGATCAATTCTTGGTAAGGCTTTTGCTCCTGAATCAAAAAAGCTTTTCACTTCTCGCCATCCTGTTTCTACTAAAGCAGTAGCTAAAGACAAAAATGCATCTTTATCTTCTCCAACCAAAGGAAAAATTTGTTCTCCTAGATTGAGGCATTCTAAAGCAAGATCATAAGATCTGTGAGCTAATTTATCTAAAAAATGAGAAAAGGTTTCAAGTTGTTTGAAAGATAATTGCGACAATAAAACTGGACTTAAAACAAAAAAACGACAGGCTAATGTACTAGACTTCCATGTACCTTTATAAAGTTGATCCCCCAAAGAAGCCCACTCTTCAATATGTCTAGACCTCAACTGACTCATAGTGCCAGGACTAGACTCAAAGTAGGCAGAAGCAAGAGTAGGCGATTCATGGCATAACTTCTCACCACACTCCATCCATTTTTCAAAATAACTATATGGCATAGACTTCAGCACTAAGGGGCTAACAGCAAAAAAATGTGCTGCAGATTCCCAGGATCTTACTGTTTGAGAAGCTAGAGTAATTCCTTGTTGGTACCAATCTCTAATCTGTGATTCAGATAATGCGTCAGGCATCTCATCAAGAGAACTAATGAAATTTTTTTCAACAGATTCAGGAAATTTTTTTAACTCAGGCCATTTAACATTTGTAGAGTCTTCGGGCATTTGAATTCCTTATCAAATTTTCTGTAGCAATCTATTCAAAAATGGAAGCAATGATTTCAGTAATACTTTGCTGAACAGAGTGGTCATCAGTTACAGCCCAATTGACAGATACTTGACAAGCTCTACGAGCTGGAATACCTGAAGCTATCAATTTACCTGCATATATTAATAATCTAGTACTTGCTCCTTCACCTAATCCATGTTCTTTAAGGTTTCGGATTTTCTCTCCTAGCTTTGCAAGTTGACTGGCTATTTTTTCGTCTACTCCTGCCTCATGCTGAACTATTTGAGCTTCTATTTCCAAGGGAGGGTAATCAAATTCAATAGAAACAAATCTTTGCCTAGTGCTGTGCTTCAAATCTTTCAGAGCACTTTGATAACCTGGATTGTATGATAAGACTAACAAAAAACCCTCAGCGGCTTCTAGTAATTCGCCTCTTTTTTCTACGGGAAGCATTCTTCTGTGGTCAGTAAGAGGGTGGATTAAAACTGTAGTATCTTTTCGGGCCTCGACCACTTCATCCAAATAACAAATCCCACCAGCTTTTACTGCTCTAGTTAATGGACCATCAATCCACACTGTTTGGTCTCCTTCTAACAAATATCTCCCAACAAGATCACTGGACGTTAGATCCTCATGGCATGCTATTGTTACTAAAGGAAGATTTACAGCATCGCTATCGTCTGTTCGTTTTGAGTTTTTTCTTAATTCAACTCCCAATTTGTAAGACATGTATTCTACGAATCTAGTCTTTCCACATCCAGTAGGGCCTTTAAAAATTAGGGGTAATTTTTCTCTATATGCAGCTTCAAATAGCTCCACCTCATCACCTACAGGAACATAATAAGGCTCTTCAGCTAGTTGGTATTCTTCAATAATATAACTTTTGTATAAAGTCTTAGTTGTCATATTTATTTAGCTCCTAATCAATTAAAGTTTATTATTCCAAATATCTTTAACAGTTTGCTCTAAGTCTGACTTAGTACCACTGTTGTCTATTTCAACATGTGCATGTGTAATTCTTTCATCTTGAGACATCTGAGATTTAATTCTTGAAATAGCATCTTCTCTACTAAGATTATTTCTCTCCGCCAGCCTAGAAATCACTATCTCTTCATCAGAAGTAACAACCCAAATCTCATCAAACAAATCTTGCCAATTTGCCTCAATCAATACAGCTGCTTCCACAACAACAATTGAGACATCAGAAATATTTGCGATACGTTCTTTAATCATTTCATAAATTAAAGGATGCATTATTGAATTTAACATCTCTAAATTTGAGGGGTCAGAAAAAACTATAGGACCAAGTTTTTTTCTATCAACAAAACCATCCTCACCTACAATTTCATTTCCAAAGGCACTAACAACTTGGTCAAAACCTTTTGTACCAGGCAAATAAGCTTCATGGCCCAATGCATCTCCACTAATGACATGGGCACCCAATTTTTGCAAAATCTCTGACACAAGGGATTTCCCAGTGCCAATACCTCCAGTCAAACCAACTTTAATCATTTTTACATCCTGAGGAATAAGTCATCAAGACATTGTACAAGAAGCGATTTTAGAGGGTCAATAAGTGATTTTATATCGAGATTTGTTGTGAATTAGCATTAAGATATAATTTAGACAATAAAAATAGTGGAAAGCAAACATGAATCCAATAGTAAGAAATATACCTAGTGTATCTTCTATAATATCTGACAAAAGAATAGAAGAACTTTCTCAAGAAATTTCAACAGAAAATGTCATTTACTTAGTAAGAAAACATTTAAATTCCCTAAGGAACAAAGAAAACTTATCTTTAAATGAAGCTCAAAGTGAATCAATTGTTCAAGAAGTATTAAATTTAGCAAAATCTGAATGGCCTGATTGGCCTATCCCTGTAATTAACGGCACGGGCGTGATATTGCATACGAATCTAGGAAGATCTCCATTAAGTAAATCTGCTATAGCTGCCTCAATAAAAGCCGCTCAAGGTTATTCTGATTTAGAATTAGATCTTGAAACAGGAAAAAGAGGATCTAGACAAAAATCAATCATCAATATCCTTAACCAACTTACCGGATCCGATGATGCTTTAGTAGTCAACAACACAGCATCTGCACTTTTATTGAGTCTAACATCTCTAGCAAAAGGTGGTGAAGTAATTATTTCAAGATCTCAGGCTATAGAAATTGGTGGTGGATTTCGTATTCCTGACGTCCTAGTTCAAAGCGGCGCTAAACTAATAGAAGTTGGCACAACTAATAGGACTTACGTACAAGATTATGTAAATGCAATCACAGAAAACACCAAAGCAATACTTGTAATGCATGCCAGCAATTATAAAGTGATGGGCTTTACTCACGAACCTAAAATAAATGAATTATCAGAAATTGCTCAAAATCACCAAATTCCATTAATTCACGATGTTGGAAGCGGATGCATCAAAGACTCTACAAAATTTGGATTATCTCCAGAACCTAGGCCTCAAGACAGTATCAATTCTGGAGCAGATATCTGTATGTTTTCCGGTGACAAACTTTTAGGAGGTCCTCAAGCAGGAATTATAGTTGGGAAAAAATCATATATTTCCAAAATTTCAAAACATCCCTTATCAAGGGCTATACGAATAGATAAAATCAACTTAGCCGCTCTTTACGCAACTTTAATTCATTACATAAAAGACGAAGTGGAAGAAAATATTCCAATTTGGCAAATGATCTCAACTACTCAAACGTCATTACTTGAAAGAGCTCAAACAATATGTGATCAAATCAACCCTGAAGTAAGCATTACTAAAACTTCTGCCACCATCGGAGGCGGCAGTTTACCAGGTGAAACCTTAGACTCATACGCTTTAAAAATTGAAAGCAATACAATCAATGACCTAAGTTATAAATTAAGAACTACTAAAAACCCAATTATGTCTAGAATAGAAGATTCTTGTCTATTGATAGATTTAATGACAATTCCTCCAGAATTTGATGAAATTCTAATTAAAGAATTAAACAGGATTTTAATTTAATTAAAGTACGTGCGATGGATTTATTTCAACATAATGCTGAATCAGAACTAAGGCATACAGCCCCTTTAGCGGAAAGAATGAGGCCTACAAATTTTAACGATTTCATTGGGCAAAATCACATTTTAGGATTGGAATCCCCCCTCAGATCAAGTATAGAAAATCATAACTTACCCTCAATAATTTTATGGGGGCCTCCCGGGACTGGAAAAACTACGTTAGCAAGCATATTATCATCTCAAATTAATGCTCATACAGATCATTTGAGCGCAGTCTCTTCAGGAGTATCAGAAATTAGGCAATCAATCAATGATGCCCAAGAAAGATTGGGACATAATTTACAACGAACAATTCTTTTCATAGATGAAATACACAGGTTCTCCAAATCTCAACAAGATGTAATTCTCCCTTTTGTAGAAAACGGCACAATCATATTGATAGGAGCCACCACGGAAAACCCTTCATTCGAAGTCATATCTCCTTTACTTTCCCGGTGCAAAGTTTTCACATTAAAACCTTTGAACTCAAACAATATCTCTACCATTTTGATTAACGCTCTGAACAATGACGTAAAAGGATTAGGCATTAAAAACCTAACTCTTTCAAAAGATGCCTTAGAAATGATTTCTACTAATTCTAATGGAGATGCTAGATGGGCCTTAAACACATTAGAACTTATTAGTTCATATCATAAAAAATCATCAGAAATTACATTAAAATCTGCCATGAAAGTAATTTCAGACAAACCCATGAAATATGATAAAAAAGGAGACTCACATTACGATACTATTTCTGCTTTCATTAAATCTGTTAGAGGTTCAGATCCAGACGCAGCTTTATATTGGTTAGCAAGAATGATAGAGGGAGGCGAAGATTTAAATTTCATTTGCCGTCGACTGATCATCTTAGCATCAGAAGATATTGGTTTGGCAGACCCAAATGCCCTTTCATTAGCAGTGGCTGCACAACAAGCCACTAATTTTATAGGCATGCCAGAATCAAGAATTATTTTGTCTCAAATCACTATTTATTTAGCATCAGCTCCGAAAAGTAACTCTGCTTATACAGCTATAAATTTGGCACAAAATGAAGTTAAAAAATCAGGCCCAATCCCTGTTCCTTTACATTTAAGAAATCCTGAAACAAAATTTCTTCGAGAAGAAGGGTATGGTTTAAATTATCAATACCCTCATAATTTTGAATCTGGATTTGTCAAAGAGAATTATTTACCAGAGGAAATTCAATCAAAAACATTTTATTCCCCTACCCAAATTGGATTTGAATCAAAAATAATGGAAAGAATGAAGAAATTATGGGGCCAAATTAATCAGTAGAACTAACTCCAATATTAAACATCTTACGTGCAGTCCTAATACCCTGAATAGCTATAACTGTACCTCCAGCAGCTACAGCAATTGGAGCGCCTAAAAACATCGCTATAGTCCCAGTCATAAAACCAGCCATTCCACTAAAACCCCATCCAAAAGTTTGAAAGCTTAAAGCTCGTCCTCTCATGCTAGGAGAAACAGTAGTTTGCAACATGGTATTTATGGAAGTCTCGTAACAAAGACCAAAAGCATAAGTGAAACCAAGTAAAATTGTAGAAATCCAAAAAATGTCGGAAGTGGAAAATAAAATCAAACACAAACCAAAACCAGTTAATCCCACAGTTACCATTAGTCCTTTATTTTTAACTTCAGGTAGTAAAGATATTAGTAAAGAAGTGATTGAAGCTCCAACAGCTCCTGCTGACATCAAATA
>CAJWPE010000040.1 GCA_913045625.1 uncultured Chloroflexota bacterium
CCAAGAACTATTCACTGCTTTAACCCAATCTTCAGTACCTAACATAGTCAAATAAGCATCAGGAGATACATATATATTATCTCTTCGCATGCTTGCAATAGTAATAATTTCTCTTATGTATGGATAATGGCCATGGCCACAAATTATTGTTAAATCTGGAAAATCATGTGCTACTTGATCAATATATTTAGGATGTGCATAGTCAATATTTAGTCCTCCTAAAGGTCCAGATGTTTGGGGGCTAATTGCTATATCTAAATCAAGGCATTTTTGATATATAGGGTAAAGACGTGGGTCTGCTAGATTATCAGCATAATTTGGACCTCTACCAGGTTCAATAAATACAACTTTAAATCCTAGTTTTTTACAACGTTCTATTTCTTCTAATGGATCATGAAAAACACCCCATGCATCAATACCTGCACATGCTACAAACCTAGCAGGATTTTCCTTTTGGATTTGTGCTTGTTCATCATTAGAAGTTGTTCGTTCTGGAAATACACTATGACCTAAAGTCATACCTTTGTTCATTCCTGATACAGATACGGCTGTTGTTACTCCTGCCTCGTCAAGATCTCGAAAGAATGATTCTATAGAACCATCTTTAAATGCATTTATAGAATCATAAGCTCCACTATGCTGTGTGCGCTGTCTAAAGTAGTCGGATTGTGAAGCAGTTGTTAATCTGCATCGCATATCAATAATTTTTGGTCTTTCAGATTTAGGTAGCATATTTGATCCACCACCCATGTCTTGGAATGCTAAAGTATTTTCATTTACCATTTTCCCCACCTTTTCATATTTTTGAATGTGTTCATAGTACAGCGATATAGAAACTTGGTACAAGCATAAAAGTCGTTCTTATTGAATATATGAATAAAACTGATATTCAATCTTGTTATTCGCACGATAGATCAGCTATAATTTTATAGTTTTAATCAATAATATTGTGGAGAATAAAATGAGTGATAACAAAAGAATAGAACGCGACTCAATGGGTGAAATGGAAGTCGATGCCGATGCATACTACGGAGCTTCTACACAACGAGCAGTTCTCAATTTCCCAATTAGTACTTTAAGATTTTCAAAAGAATTTAATAGTAATTTGGCTTTAATTAAAAAAGTTGCGGCTGAAACCAATATTGAACTGGGATTACTAGATGAAAAATTAGGAAAAGCAATAATTTCTTCTGCAGATGAAGTTATCGAAGGTAAGTTTGAAGATCATTTTGTTGTAGATATTTTCCAAACAGGTTCGGGAACTTCTACAAATATGAATGCTAATGAAGTTATAGCAAATCGTTCTGCAGAAATACTTGGAGCAGAACGCGGCTCAAGAGGTTTAGTTCATCCAAATGATCATGTGAATATGGGGCAGTCATCCAATGATGTTATCCCTACAGCTATTCATATAACTGCTGCTGCAGTTATATCACATTCATTAATTCCTGCTTTAGAAAAATTATCTGCTGTCTTGAAAGAAAAAAGTATAGAATTTTACGATATTATAAAAACAGGAAGAACTCACTTGCAAGATGCAACTCCTATCCGTTTAGGACAAGAATTTGATGGATATGCAGGACAAGCAGACAGATCGATAAAACGATTACAACATGCTTTATCAGAATTATGCGAAGTAGCTATAGGAGGAACAGCAGTTGGTACAGGAGTAAACACTCATCCAGAATTTGCTAGTTTAATAAGTCAAAAGCTGAGTAAGTATTTAAATTTAGAAATTAGAGAAACGAGTAATCATTTTCAGTCTCAAAGTACGTTAGATAATATGGTTGAAGCAAGTGGGGTTACTAAAACTATCGCTGTTAGTTTATTGAAAATTGCAAATGATATACGTTGGTTAGGATCCGGACCTAGAGCAGGATTTGCTGAAATTTCTTTACCTGAAGTGCAACCGGGTAGTTCTATTATGCCTGGAAAAGTGAACCCAGTTATTCCAGAGTCAGTTTGTCAGGTAGCCGCTCAAGTAATTGGAAATGATGCATCAGTGACTATTGCTGGTCAGTCTGGTAACTTTGAAATAAATGTTATGATGCCAGTTGCAGCGTATAATTTAATCCAATCTGTTACTTTATTAGCTTCGGTTATTGATAATTTTGTTGAGCAATGCCTTCGTGGAATTAAATCAACATCCGCAGGTCCTGATATGGTGGAAAAGGGGTTGGCAATATGTACTGGATTAGTTCCTAGAATTGGCTATGATGCTTCTGCAAAAATTGCCAAAGAAGCAGAAAAAACAGGTAAAACAGTAAGGGAAGTTGCTAAAGAGCAGACAGATTTAACAGATGAAGAGCTTCAAGAACTGTTAGATCCTTTTAAAATGACTGAGCCAGGCATTACAGGAGCACCTTCTGGAGGATAATTAAACCTATTTCAATTCAAAGAAATTAAATTTATTGGACTGGTGTAAAATATTATAAAATTAATAATAAACCATGATAATATAACCACAAATTGATATCTTGTTTTAATTCTTTGTTTTATTTGAATACCAATGATTGGTATAGCTATAAGTAATGGCCACATAATTGGTAGGTAGAAAAATAATTTAGGAAAAGAGTATATTCCGAGTAAAACTATTAATGAAAATCCGATTAATAATTGATCTTTAATCGGTGGAAGATATTCTTTCCAATTATATAAATTCATCCATTTATTCATTTGGCTGATGCGTTACCTCAGATTCAATTGGAGGAGCTTCAGAGTCTAGTAATGTTATTAATTCTTCACCCTCAACTGTTTCGTGAGTTAATAAATGTCTTGCTAATTGAACCAACTTTGCTCGATTCTTACTTATCATACTATGTGCAAGGTCATAAGCTTCTGTAACTAGAGATTTTACTTCTTCATCTATTTGTTGAGCAATGTTATCACTGTAGTCTCTTTGTTCACTTATTTGTCTACCTAAAAACACCATTTCTTCTCTTTCACCAAATGTTCTTGGACCAAGATTTTCGCTCATTCCATAGCGAACAACCATATTTCGAGCCATTCTTGTTGCGTTTTCAAGGTCATTGCTAGCCCCAGTAGTAATTTTCTCGAATATGATCTGTTCAGCAACTCTACCACCCATAGCCATTGCCATCATGCTTTTAAACTGATCTAAACTATACATATGGCGATCTTCAGCAGGTATAGATTTAGTGTAACCTCCAGCCATTCCTCGAGAAACTATGGATACTTTTTGAACTGGATCGCAATCTGGTAGCAAATGTCCAACAATTGTATGTCCAGCTTCATGATAAGCTGTAATCTCGCGCTCTAAATGACTAATGATTCTACTTTTTCTTTCAGGTCCAAGTAGAACTCTATCGATAGATTCGCCAAATTCATCAAATGTGATCGATGTTTTTTTTCGCCTTGCAGCTAAAATTGCAGCTTCGTTAACTAAGTTGGCTAAATCAGCTCCACTAAACCCTGGTGTTTCTTTTGCTACGACTTCAAGATTTACATTATTGTCAATTGGTTTGCCTTGGGAGTGAACTTTTAATATTGCTTGTCTACCAGCGATATCTGGTAAATCTAAAGTAACACGACGATCAAATCTACCAGGTCGTAATAAAGCAGGATCTAGGATATCAGGTCTATTTGTAGCTGCGATTACGATTACATTACTGGTAGAATCAAATCCATCGATTTCAACGAGAATTTGATTTAATGTTTGTTCTCTTTCGTCATGGCCTCCACCTAAGCCAGCTCCTCGATGTCGTCCAACGGCATCAATTTCATCAACAAACACTATGGCAGGTGAATTTTTTTTTGCTTGATCAAATAAATCTCTTACTCTTGCTGCACCAACTCCAACAAACATTTCGACAAATTCACTACCACTTATTGAAAAGAAAGGGACACCAGCTTCTCCTGCGACTGCTTTAGCTAAAAGAGTTTTTCCTGTTCCTGGAGGTCCAACTAATAGTACTCCTCGAGGAATTTTTGCACCGAGTGATAAGAATCTTTCGGCATGTTTCAAAAACTCAACAACTTCTTCTAATTCGAGTTTGGCTTCATCTGCACCAGCAACATCCCCAAACGTGACTCCTGGTTTATTACCCAGAGAAACACGGGCTCGGCTTCGTCCGAAACTCATAGCCTGAGAACCTGTTCCTTGTGCTTGACGCATCATGAATAAGAGAATTGCACCGAAAAATATGAGTGGAAGAAAGTTTATTATGATACCTAGAAAATTAGAGACGCCACTCGCACCTTTGACTGTTATTTTTACAGCGTTTGTGACTCCAGCATTTTGTAGAATATCTACCATACTAGAATCAGATTCTTTTCGTGATGTAAATTTTTGAGGAGGGTAGTCGTTAGTAGTTACCGTAAGATTATTTCCATCTACCGTTATATTTTCAATTCTATCATCCTGAGCTAAGGAAATTACTTCTGTAATAGCTATTTCAGATGAGGATTGATTCGATACCATAAGGTAAAAAACACCAATCACTATGAGCGCTATTCCTAAATATGCTCCAGTATTTTTGAGAAAACCTGATCCCATTTATGCTCCCATTCTTTTGAAAAAAGTTAAATACACCAATTAGTGCCATATTTTCAGGATTAGTGTATAATCATATTTTATACTATGTAATAGTTAAAATAAAGTGAGAAGCATTCTATTCTTAAACTTAACTAATTTCAATTGATTCAAATTTTATTTTAACATTAGTATATATATATTGTGACTGGAGGGTTTATATTTTGGGTGAGGGTTCAAATAATACTTTACAAGCCGTAATGTTTGATTATTTACAATCACAGAAAAGTGGAACAGTAGCTGAATCTGAGAATGCTATGGGACTTCTTTTACGATGGTTTGGTGAGGATAGGGATATTACTGCATTAAGTCCAGTTGAAATAGAAGAATACTGCTCAAGCATAAATGATAATAATGTAGATTCTAGCGCCAGTATGAAAAGTTTAAAGAAGTTTTTTTCTACGTTATATAAAAATGAAACAATTGCTTTAGATTTGTCTCGATATATAAAAATTCGCAAAAGAAAGACAACCATTACTTCTTCTGGGCAAAGTCATGAAGAACAGTTTGATATGTTGACTCAAGAAGGCTGGAACAAATTAGAAGAAGAAGTAGAGGATTTAAAGCTAAGACGTGAAGATATTTCAGAGGATATACGAAAAGCTGCAGCAACAGGAGACTTCAGCGAAAATGCTCCCTTAGATGCTGCACGAGAAGCACAAGGAAAAAATGAAGGTAGGATTCGAGAAATAGAAGAAACTTTAAAAAAATCTCGAGTAATGGATTCTAAAAGCATAAAAAGAAGAGGAAAATCAGCTGCATTTGTTGGTTCTACTATCGTTCTAAAAAACAGGACTACAAACAAACAAAATTCATATATGTTAGTTGAATCTAGTGAATCTAATCCTAAGGAAGGGAAACTATCTATTCAATCTCCAATTGGAAGAGCTGTATATGGCATGTCAGCTGGTTCTGAGGTAGAAATTCAGCTTCCTAATGGAGAAGCTAACTTATTTTATTTATCAAGTATCAAATAAATTTATTGTATGAATACGTATTCTATTGCAGTCATACCAGGAGATGGTATAGGTTCTGAAGTAATTGATGAAGGGATCAAAGTTCTTAAATTATTAGAAGAACAAGAAGAGGTCACTTTTCAGTTTGAATATTTCGATTGGGGTTCTGATTATTATCGTGCAAATGGGTTGATGATGCCTGAGAGCGGTTTAGAATCTCTAAAGAATTTTGATGCAATATATTTTGGAGCAGTAGGTGATCCCGAAATTCCTGATCATATAACTTTAAATGGTTTGTTAATACCCATGAGAAAAGGTTTAGATCAATACGTATGCCTTAGACCGAATATTTTGTTCCCAGGTGTTGTCTCGCCACTTGTAAACCCCAATGTGGATTTAGTCGTGGTAAGAGAAAATACTGAAGGAGAATATGCCTCAGTGGGTGGGAATTTTAAACCAGATACCGAGGATGAAGTTGCAATCCAGACTGCAATCTTTACCAGAAAAGGAACTGAACGAATAATTAGATATGCTTTCGAGGTTGCAATTTCAAGATCTAAAACCCCTAAGTTAACTTCTGTAACTAAATCTAATGCACAAAGATATGGTATGGTTTTTTGGGATAAGGTATTTCAAGAAGTTGCATCAGAATATCCAAATGTTGAAACAGAATCGTTGTTGGTTGATGCCGCATGTATGGATTTGATACGTAGACCATCAGAGTTTGATGTAATTGTTGGTAGTAATTTATTCGGGGATATTTTATCCGATATAGCTGCTGTAATTACTGGTAGTATGGGTTTAGCTCCTAGTGCAAATATTAACCCAGAAAAACAGTTTCCTTCCCTATTTGAACCAGTACACGGAAGTGCACCTGATATTGTGGGTAAAAATATATCAAATCCTATAGCTGCTGTATTATCTGCAGGTATGATGCTTAGGCATTTAGGTGAATCAGAATTAGATGAAAAAATAATTAGATCAGTCTACCAGCTCATTGAAGATAAAAAAGTGTTAACTCCTGATCTTGGAGGAACAGCATCTACACAACAATTAGGTGATGAATTAGTTTCAATTTTATCTAGAATTTAACAATGACTCAATTTCATCAATATGGTGCTCAAGCCAGGCAACATTTGCATCTATTCTTTCCAAGGATTGTTGAAGAGTCCTATAAGCCGATTCAATCGGGTGATCATTAAAAAATCCTTGAACATTATCATAATCTGATTTTGTAAGTAAATTTCCAGTAATCCCGACAAGTCGCATCATTGCAAATCCACCAGATCCATATCTCTCGTCTAAAAGGGCCCAGTTTGATTTGATAAAGTCCCATGTAGCTTCTGCGCCGTTATTTCTATTAACTGACATGAGTGATAACAAGGAAACAGTATCTTGTGTTCTAATTTCATCACTAATACTCAGTTGCAATGTTTTATTGAATAACTCATCATTTTCAACTCTACATAGAGAGGCATACAACCGTAGCTTTTCTTCTTGTAATTGTTCTTTTCTAGCTCTATCTAAGATTAGATTATAAATACTTTTATCTCCTGTTTGCGCAGATAAATTATATACAATAGAACGTAGCTCTGGTGCTAAAGAAATTTTACCAGAGAAAAACTGTTCTAATAATTCTAATGATTTGTTAATGGTATCTCCATCTCCAAAACTTCCAAGAGAAGAGAGAATAGTTGTGCGCAATAAGGATTCTAAGTGCCCTTCATTTGGGCTTACTTCCCATCCGAGTTTTTCTCCGATTGGTTTTAGGGTTTCAACGCACATATTTTTATAGATTTTTCCCAATTCAGTTTTTCTCAGAAGTAAATCTATAGATCTCATGTTATTAGTTAAATCACTCCAAACTCCAAAATCTTTTTCGTTGTTATAGGACTTAATTAATTCTAAAAACACAGTCGCGCTAATTTTACGTGCTTTTGCTAGGGCATAAGCATCAGATTGTATAGATAATCGGTCTGTTGGTTTTAATAATTGTTTATTTATTAATTCAGATAAGTTTTTCCAGTGTTCTTTAGGGTAGTTAACTCTATAGAAACCAGCAGTATCATAATTTACTTTCATAAAACCATTGTTTGTATCAGCTGCGGCATCAATGGTAGTTGAATTTGAATCAAGTATAAAAGAGTCTACTTTATCCATATTTTTCCCACTTACAATTGATATTGGTACTAACCATGTATCTGGTAAATTGGTTTTATTTGAATACAGAAATCGTTCTTGATTTAAACTCAATCTAGAATCTGATTCCCATGTAATATTTATCACAGGATATCCAGTTTGTTTTGTCCAGCTTTCCATCATTGGAATAATTTCGGTTTCTGAAGCTTCTTGAATGCATTCCCATAAATTATTTCCTTCAGCATTAGAGTATTTGTATAATTGCATATATTGCCTTAAGCCATCTCGAAACTTGTCTTCGCCGACATATGTTTCTAGCATACGTATTATAGACGCACCTTTGCTGTAACTTATTGCATCGAATAATTGGTTTATTTCTGAAGGGTTGTTTACTGCTTGAACAATTGGGTGAGAATTTTCCAAGCCATCTAAAGATAAGCCAGAGTTATAATCTGTATAGATAAATTGAGTCCACATGTTCCATTCAGGGAATAAGTGATCAATTGCTTTTGTAGCCATCCAGGATGCAAAGCTTTCATTTAGCCATAAATCATTCCACCATTTCATTGTTACCAAGTCTCCGAACCACATATGTGCCATTTCGTGAGCTACAATTTCAGCAATTCTTTGCTTAGTTGCAGGTGCAGAGTTTTTTTCGTCAAATAGCAATGCTACCTCTCTGTAGGTAATTGCACCCCAATTTTCCATAGCACCAGCCGCAAAATCAGGGATCGCCAAATGATCAAGTTTGGGTAAAGGATAATCAATTTGAAAATATTCGTTGTAATATTTGAGTAAATCTTTAGCAACTTGAAGTGCAAATTCTCCATGTATCACATTGTGTTTTGTTGCCCATATATTAATTTCAACGTTATTTTCAGCAATAGTTGAACATTTATCAAGATCACCAATGATAAAGGCTAGAAGGTAGGTGGACATAATAGGTGTTTTATCGAAATATACTTTCTTGTAGTTATTGTCTGAAGCTTCTTCTTTAGTAATTGGCATGTTTGAAATAGCTTCCATTTCTTTTGGTACACTTAACATTATTTCAAATGTGCTCTTGATTTCTGGTTCGTCCCAACAAGGAAAAGCTCTTCTAGCATCAGTTGGCTCAAATTGAGTACAAGCCATAATTTTCTGATTCCCATTTTCGTCTTCATATGAACTACGATAAAATCCATGCAATCTATCATTCAAAACCCCTGTAAACTCAACAGACAGTACGGCGTTTGATTCATTGATAGTATTCTCAAAACTTATTGTTACTTGTTCTTTTTCTTCGTTATATTCGAAGTTGTTAGAAGACAATATGCCTGAATCTGTAGAAATAGATGAATTTATCAAATCTAATTCAATTGCATTCATAGTAATTTGATTAGTAGGCTCGAATATTGATAATTCTATGATTACTTTGCCACTAAAGGTCATACTATTAAAGTCAGGTG
>CAJWPE010000041.1 GCA_913045625.1 uncultured Chloroflexota bacterium
CCTCCAAACAATCTTCCGAAATACCTAATAGTAGTTATTTAAAAAAACAAATTTCATTCTATGAGAAAAAATATAATAAATCTAGTGTTCCCAGACCTAATTACTGGAGAGGTATATTCATAGAACCAAAAAATTTCGAATTCTGGACACGCGGTAATTATAGGATTCATGAAAGAGAATTTTATTATAAAAGAAGTGGAAAATGGTTGAAAAAGAAATTATCCCCTTAGTTAGGCAGCGATTTTGATTTTGAGTGTTTTAAAAACTTCATCCAATGCATTGGCTAGTTCTTTAATCATTTTTCCAGTGTGAAGTGGTGAGGCTGTTATCCTAAGCCTCTCTGTTCCTCTTGGGACGGTTGGATAATTGATTGGCTGTTGAAACACTAATTCCCATTAGTTCAACTTCCCAAATTCTTTTTTGATGATCCGATGTTGATGCAAAGGGTAATTGTATGTCGGTAATTGGAGCATCATCATTTTGATCCAGCATTTCAAACATTGTTGTTTGAGTAGAATTTCTTAAATTCGATTCAGATTGTGCAATAGACAGAATTTTTTCTATTGCATCTAGCATACTAGTTCTGTCACCAAATTCATCAAATCCACCTGCCATTATCATGCATTCAAAAGCTTTACGGTTAATACTTGATAAATCTCCATTTCTACACAAATCACCTAGTGAAGAAAACCCATTGTTTTCTTTTCTTGATTCTATTAGTTCATTGACTGCTTCTGCTCCAACATTTTTAATTGCACTTAGACCAAATCGAATACTAGGATTATCTTTTCCTTGGTCTTCAATAGTAAATTTAGAATTACTTTTGTTAATATCCGGGGGTAATATTTCGATACCCATTCTTCTACAATCTGCGACAGCTGCTATTAAGCGATCTTTTTTATCTATATATGAATTCATGAAAGCACACATATAATCTGATGGGAAATTTGCTTTCATATATGCTGTCCAATAAGACACTAGCCCATAACTGACACTGTGAGCTTTATTGAAAGCATAACCCGCGAAAGGTTCAACAAGATCGAATACACTTGAAGCTAGTTGTTCTGAATATCCTTTATCTATGGCTCCACTGATAAATTTATCTTTCTCTTCAGCCATTATTTCAGGAACTTTTTTCCCCATGGCTTTTCTTAAAATGTCAGCTTTACCTAATGTGTAACCTGCAAATTCTCGTGCTATGTGTAAAACTTGATCTTGAAATACTATTACGCCATAAGTCTCTTCTAAAATATCTTTAAGTGCATCATGGATATATGTGATTTGCCTTGTTCCATGTTTACCTTCAATAAATGTAGAAATATGTTCCATAGGACCCGGCCTAAATAATGCAATCATTGCTGCCACATCTCCAATAGATGTTGGCTTTAATTCTTTAATGTATCTAGTCATCCCAGAACTTTCTAATTGAAAGACTCCAACAGTTTCTCCTCTAGATAAAAGATCAAATGTTTCTTTGTCGTCTGTAGGTATTTTTTGCAAAGTTAATTCCACACCATAATTTTGTGAGATTGAACGAAGTGACTCATCTAAAACAGTTAAGTTCATTAATCCCAGGAAGTCCATTTTTAAAAGCCCCAATGCAGCTACTGGTTCCATAGCATATTGAGTCATGACAGCACCGTCAGCATCTCCTCGAGATGTGAATTCTAGAGGGACAACATCATTTAGAGGTTCTTTTGATATGACAACTCCGGCAGCATGTAAGCTTTTGTGTCTGGTAACTCCCTCCAATTGTTTTGCGGAATCTATTAATTCTTTTGTTTCGTGATTAGATTGATATGCATCTTTTAAATCTACACTTTCTTTTAAGGAATCATTTAACGTTATATTGAGTTTTTCAGGAATCATTTTTGCAATTCTGTCTACGTTTGGTAATGGAATTCCCAGTGCTCTACCGGCATCTCTGATTGACTGTCTAGCACCAAATCTTCCAAATGTAATGATATGAGCTACATGTTCACGGCCATATCTAGAAGCACAATAATTTATCACTTCTTGTCTTCTGTCATCTTGAAAGTCCATATCTATATCTGGCATTTCTTTTCTTTCAAGATTTAGGAATCTTTCAAATACTAATTTGTATTGCATTGGGTCAACATCTGTGACGCCCAAACAATATAGGACTAAACTCGCAGCAGCACTTCCCCGAACAGTGAAAAAAATATTATTTTTTCTAACAAATAAAGCAATATCCCAAACTACTAAAAAATAATCAGGAAACTGGGTTTGTTTGATGACTTCCAATTCATATTTCATTCTTTCTTCATAAATTGAAGATGGGTTATGAATTTTTTCCTTGTAACCTTTCCAGC
Source organism: uncultured Chloroflexota bacterium (assembly GCA_913045625.1). Classification (GTDB taxonomy): domain Bacteria; phylum Chloroflexota; class Dehalococcoidia; order Lucifugimonadales; family UBA826; genus AG-426-M11. The sequence continues at coordinate 2,334 of CAJWPE010000041.1, forward strand.
AAATACTTGTAAGGTATTCATGTGAAGTCATGCCATCAGGAACTTTAAATTCTGGTAAACGAACTTGGGTAAAGTCTAAATTTAAATCACATTTTTCTGCAATCAATTCTGTGTTTTGAATTGCTTCAGGTAATTCTGTAAATAGTTCTACCATTTCTTCATGGCTTCTAAGATGATAAGAAGGTTCTTCAAATCTCATTCTGTTAGGATCATGAATAGTAGTATTGGTTTGTATACACAAGAGTGCATCATGATCTTTTGCATGCTCTTCCATGACGTAATGTGAGTCATTTGTAGCAACTAATGGGATATTTAATTCTTTAGAAATTGATACTAAATTTTGATTAATTTGTGGGAGTTCTGGTACATCGCCATGTTGCATGATTTCAAGATAGTAATCGTCTTTGAAAATTTCCTTGTACCATGCGGCGGTATTCAAGGCATCAGTCATTCTTTCTTGTGTTGTTAACCAAGGAACTTCACCACTTGGGCATCCTGATAAAATTATTAAGCCTTCAGAATATTTTTCTAATAATTCTTTGTCTGCTCGAGGTCTGCGATAATATCCTTCCAAATTTGCATCAGTGATAAGTTTGACTAGATTTTTATAACCAACATTGTTTTTAGCTAGTACAGTCATATGGTGTATTTTTTCTGATGGGGTTCTATCAAATCTACTTTTTTGAGCAACATAAATTTCACTACCAATGATGGGTTTAATTCCTGATTTTTTTGCTAATTGAAAAAAATCTACTGCCCCATACATCCCTCCATGGTCTGTAATAGCTAAGCTATGCATGCCTAAATCTACGGCCCGATCTACTAAAGGTTCTAGTCTAGCCAATCCGTCTAACATGCTGTATTCAGTGTGAACATGAAGGTGTGTGAACATACTTGCATTATAGTGCCATTGGAGGGCAATTGATCAACTAATTTTAGAGATTTTTATTAACAAAAAAAAGGCTCCCATCGGGAGCCTTTTAAAATTATCTTTGACTAAAGACTTTTTAGTAATCCATGGGAGGCATTGCTGGTGCAGCAGCAGCAGGTTCAGGGATATCACTAATTAATGATTCGGTAGTAAGAACCATTGCAGCAACACTTGAAGCATTCTCTATTGCAGCTCTAGTAACTTTAGCTGGGTCCATAATACCTTTTTCTAACAAATTACCATATTCGCCTGTTTCAGCGTCATAACCGTAATCTCCTTCACCTTTTAAGGTCTCTGCAAGGATCACTTCACCTGAAACACCTGTGTTCTGAGAAATCAACATCAAAGGCTTTACTAATGCAGATTTTAAAATATTTACACCAGTTTGTTCATCGTTTTCGAAGTTTAATCCATCTAAAGATTCTCGAGCTCTGATTAATGCAAGCCCACCACCTGGAACGATTCCTTCTTCAACAGCTGCTCTAGTAGCTGAGAGAGCATCTTCAACTCTGTTTTTCTTTTCTTTAAGTTCAACTTCTGTTGCAGCACCAACTTTAATGATTGCGACACCACCTGATAGTTTTGCCAATCTTTCTTGAAGTTTTTCTCTGTCAAAATCAGAAGTGGTTTCATCAATCTGTGCTCTAATTTGATTAATCCTACCTGAAATTTGAGAGTCATCTCCATGACCTTCAACAAAGGTAGTATCTTCTTTGCTGGCAACTACTCTTCTGGCTCTACCCAAGTCTTCTACAGATACTGAATCTAGTTTTCTTCCAACTTCTTCACTGATAACAACTCCTCCGGTTAAGATCGCAATGTCTTCTAACATTGCCTTTCTTCTATCGCCAAATCCTGGAGCTTTAACAGCTAATACGTTTAGAGTTCCTCGTAATTTGTTAACTACTAATGTTGCTAATGCTTCACCTTCAACATCTTCGGCAATGATTACTACATTTTTTCCGATTTGAAGAATTTTCTCTAAAGCTGGTAGCAAATCCGATACTGCGGATATCTTTTTGTCTGTAATTAGAATGTAAGGATCTTCAATTGCAGATTCCATTCTGTCTTGGTCACTGATGAAATATGGAGAAATGTATCCTCGATCGATTTGCATTCCTTCTACAAATTCTTGTTCGTAATCTAATCCCTTAGATTCTTCAACAGTAATAACTCCATCTTTACCTACTTTTTCCATCACATCAGCAATTAAGTTCCCCATTTCATCATCATGAGCTGAAAGCGAAGCTACTTGGCTGATTTGAGTTCTTCCTTCTACGGATTGTGACATTCCTTGAACTGATGAGCGAAGAGTTTCTACTGCTTTATCAATTCCCCTTTTAATTGCCATAGGATTGGCTCCAGCAGCAATATTTTTAAATCCTTCATGAATAATTGCTTGAGCAAGAACTGTAGCAGTAGTAGTACCGTCACCTGCGACATCATTAGTTTTACTTGCTGCTTCTTTAAGCAATTGTGCGCCCATATTTTCAAAGGGATCTTCTAATTCGATCTCTTTAGCAATAGTGACTCCGTCACTACAAACTTGAGGGGGTCCAAATTTTTTGTCTAATACTACATTTCGACCTCTTGGGCCTAATGTAACTCCTACTGTGTCTGCCATCGTGTCTATTCCACGCTTCATAGCAGCTCTAGCCTCTTCACTGAAAGAAAGCTGTTTTGCCATTTTTATATCTCCTGAGTTCTAAGCTTATTTTTTAAAAAGAATATCGTCTTCTCTGAGTACAAGGTATTCTGTGTCGCCTTCCTTATATTCAGTTCCTGCATATTTTGAGTAGATTACTGTGTCCCCAACTTGGATTTCCATTTCAACTCTTTTGCCATCGTCAGTAATTCTACCTGGTCCAACAGCTACTACGGTTCCTTCTTGAGGTTTTTCCTTAGCGGTGTCGGGAATATAAATACCTCCAGCACTCATCTGTTCTTCACCTTCTAAAGGCTCTACTACAACTCGGTTACCCAATGGTTTAAAGCTAGCCATAGAAACAATCCTCCTGTTTCATTTGTTTATTTAAAATTAAACTTCAATGATTTGTTAATGGAATAAGATTACAAAGCAAAAAAGTCCGATCTTTATGGTATAGCAGGAACGAAAATTGTCAATATTTGAACTTTTTTATAAATTTGTCCATTTACCCTTATAGAACATCAAAGGGTTCCCTTCATTTACGACTATTTCCGTGACTTCTCCTATAAATATTGTATGATCACCTTCTGAATGAGTACGTACCACATTACAATCCATACTAGCTAATGAATTAGACAAAAATGGAGAATTATTTTTGCTCATGTAGAATTCAGATAGAATATTTTGAGGTGTTTTTTCGTTGCTTTTAGCAAAAAACTTTCCTATTTCTATTTGCTCTTCTGACAATATATTAATTGCATATTGCATATTTTTAGTAATTAATTTGTGAGTTTGTGCTGAATGACCTACTGAAACCATTACTAGCATAGGGTCTAATGAAATGGAAGCTATGCCATTCGCAGTCATTCCGTGGATTGTTTCATTTTTTTGAATACTGGTAATCACTGCAACTCCTGTTGCAAAATTTCCCCAAGCTTCTCTGAACAAATCAGATTGCATAGCCAACTCCTAAAGTACCTGTAAAACTTATGGACGATTATAACGATTTATTATTTTAAATAAACAGCAGGTTAAATGATTTTGTGATTAAAATTGACACTCATTCCTGAACCGAAATAAAATGGGACTTTATGGCGATTTTAAAACATTAAGGGAGTGTTAAATGTCGACTAAAGCTTTTATATTGATAGAGACTGGAGTAGGAACTACTCAGTCTGCGTATGAGTCGTTAATTAACATGAAAGATGTTGTCAGTGTTGATCTTGTCACAGGCCCATATGATCTGATAGCTGTGATTGCTTCATCTGATCTTAATGCAGTTGGAGATTTAGTAACTAATCAAATCCATACAATATCGGGAATAGTCAGGACAGTGACCTGTTTAGGAATTAAGGAATAAAACTAAATAATAACCTCAAGATAGATAAAGGGGAACAAAATGAATTTCAGTTTAACTGACGGAGAAGCTACTTTTAGGGATGAGTTGAGAACTTGGCTCCAATCAGAGTTAGGGGACAGAAATGAAGATGACGAAACTCCAGATGAAGCATGGGGCTTTACGCTCAAAATGAGAAAAAAGCTCGCTGATAAAGGTTGGCTTACTATGGCTTGGCCAGAAGAATATGGTGGTCAAGGTGCATCTCATATGATGCAAGTGATTTTTGCTGAAGAAATGTCTTATTATAGAGCTCCAGGTAGAGATGTGTTTGGAACTAGAATGATGGCTCCTACATTAATGATTCATGGGACTGATGAACAGAAATCTGAATTTTTACCTCCTGTCTCTAGTGGAGAAGTTCAATGGTGTCAGGGGTATTCTGAACCAGAGTCAGGATCAGACTTAGCTTCACTTCAAACTAGAGCAGTAGAGGATGGCGATGATTTTGTAATTAATGGGACAAAAATTTGGACTTCAGGAGCTCATAGAGCAGATCACATAATGGTTCTCACAAGAACAGACCCTGATGCTCCTAAGCATAGGGGTATAAGTTTTCTGTTGTGTGACATGAACACTCCTGGTTTAACAGTCAATCCAATTATTAATATGGCTGGTGATCACAGTTTTAATATGGTCACTTTTGATAATGTGAGAGTTCCAAAGAAAAACTTAGTGGGAGAGCAGAATCGTGGTTGGTATGTAGGTGCCACATTATTAGATTTTGAAAGGTCTGGTGTAGATTACTCTGCTGGCTCTAGAAGAGTTTTAGAAGAGCTAGTGGGATATTCAAAAGAAAATTATAAAGACGGGAAATTACTATCTGAGGATGAAGTAACAAGAAACCGTTTGGCAGATCTGGCAATTGAAATTGAAGTAAGTAGGCTTATTTCTTATAATATTGCTTGGATGCAAGGAGCAGGTTTAGTACCCAACAAAGAATCTTCTATGGGTAAAGTTTTTGGAACTGAATTACAACAACATGTTGGTTCTACTGGAATGCAAATGTTAGGATTGCACAGCCAATTGGAACCTGATTCAAAATATGCACCATTAAGAGGAAGAATAGAACATTGGCATTTAACAAATGTTTCTGAAACAATTGCCGCTGGTACTTCAGAAATACAAAGAAATATTATTGCAACTAGAGGTTTGGGACTACCTAGAGGATAAATCAGAAAACGGAGATAAATATGGATTTTAAATTTGAAAATGAAGATGAAAAATTTAGAGAAGAAGTGATCGATTTTATTGATAAAGAACTTCCATGGAATTGGAGAGAATTAGATTTAGATGCGGAAGATGATGATGACAAAATATTAGTTCGACAGTTTAAGAAAAAGCTTGGTGAAAAAGGATGGCTGACGATGGCTTGGCCAGAGGAGTATGGGGGGCAAGCTGCTTCTCATATGCGACAAGTGGTTTTTAATGAAGAAATGGCTTACAGAGGAATTCCAGTAGGAGATGCAGGAATTCGTATGGTTGGGCCAATTTTGATGTTATACGGAACAGATGAGCAAAAAAAACAATTTCTACCTCAAATTGCTGGAGCTGAAATTAACTGGTCTCAAGGATATTCTGAACCAGATTCAGGTTCAGACTTAGCATCTCTTCAGACTAGAGCTGTTGAGGATGGAGATGATTTTGTTGTTTCAGGCTCAAAAATCTGGAACTCAGCTCATGCTGATTCAGATTGGATGTTTATGTTAGTTCGAACTAATCCTGACGCTCCAAAACATAGAGGTATAAGTTTTGTGTTGACGGAATTAGAGGGAACTGAAGGAGTCACTATTGAGAAAATTCCTATGATGTGGAATGCATATAGAGGATTAGCAACATTTAGTGATGTCAGGATTCCTAAGAAAAATCTGGTAGGTGAACAAGATCGGGGTTGGTATGTAGGGGCTGCTCTTTTAGATTTTGAGAGATCTGGTGTAGATAGACCTGCAAAAGCTAAAAAAGTTTTAGAAGACTTAGTCCAATTCTGTAAAACTACCCAAAAGAATGGAAGATTATTATCTGAAGATCCAATAATTAGAAGAGAATTAGCCGATTTAGCAGTACAAATCGAAACTACTAGATTAATGTGCTACAACGTTGCTTGGATGCAAAGTAAAGATTTAATTCCAAATATGGAAGCATCGATCACTAAAGCTTATGGAACTGAAATGATCAATCGCTTATATGGATTGGGAGTAAAAATTATGGGGATTCATGGACAATTAGAACCTGAATCTAAATGGGCACCATTAGCAGGTAGAATCGAAAATGCTTGGCTAAGATCATTCGGAGGAATGGTTGCAGCAGGAACATCTGAAATACAACGAAGTGTAATTGCTACTAGAGGCTTAGGACTTCCTAGAGGTTAATTCACAACAAGGAGAAAAAAATGGAATTAGGATTAAATGAAGCTCAACAAATGCTAAAAAATAGTGCTCAAGAGTTTTTAGAAACAGAATGCACTGTAGATTATGTCCGTGCTATGGAAATAGATGAAAATGGATACACTCAAGAAGTATGGCAAAAAGTTGCCGAACAAGGTTGGTTGGGTCTGATTATTCCAGAAGAATATGGTGGAGTAGGTTTGGAATATCAAGATTTAACAATTTTGCTTGAGGAAATGGGTAGATATATGCTCCCTGGTCCATATTTTTCT
>CAJWPE010000042.1 GCA_913045625.1 uncultured Chloroflexota bacterium
AAAAGAAGATGGTGTTGACCCCGTGGTGCGAGACGAAAGAGTCCGAAGAAGAGGTAAAGAAACGCTCGTCTGAGGAAAGCGAAGGTGGTGCTGCGAAGACGTTGTGCATTCCATTCATTCAGCCGCCATTGAAAGAAGGTACAAAGTGCTTCATCACTGGGAAACCGGCCACGGTCTGGGTGTTGTGGGGCAGGTCGTATTAAAGAAGAAGACGAAGAAGAAGAGGAGCTATATATTACATGAATATCTTTATTACTATTACACTATAACTGCTATTCGTACGAATTATCTAGATAGAGCTACGATTTCTATTCGCCACGTTTGGTCCCCACTCATCGTATGCGCTTTTACTTATCTGTTGATTCAAATTCCACGTAACTTTCCCGAGCACCGCGCCTCCGGTCCAGCTCAAATGTTCCATGCTTTTATCGTGAAAATAGTCTGGCGCGGATGCGACGACGTTCACTTTGGCGCTTTCCGGTGCAATATTTGTTTGAATGTCTTTGCCTAACCGCTCGCGAAGACCTTTGACGGAACTTTCCGTGCCGTGCGCGACGACGCACTCGAACGCCTTGTCTTTCCCGTTGGAATAGAAATGCCCAGCTTGCGCGTGGCTGAACGAATTTTCTACCGCCGATTGTATGGCTTCGATGATCTTACTACATTTTCCCTCAACAACAACATCAGAAGAAGTAGAAGAAGAAGAACAACAATACAGTGCATCTCCGATAGCAAACGCATCTTTCGTTTCCATGCTGATCTTATTTCCATCTGGTAACTGATACGATTCCATTCCGTCTTCTTTTCCTTCGTCATCAGCGCTACATCTCACCCTTGCTACGTTTCTATTCACAACCATCCTCTCCCACTTCTCCATTTGAGTATAAATCTCTTCCCCTTCTCGTATCGCGTTTAACGCCAACTCACAACACCGCTCGCCTCCACCTTCAATTCGTCTACACGAGCTCTCAACAATCTTACCATCTATTTTGATTACGCTTTCTAATTGAATCACGCCACGAGTCACCTGAATTACTACAGGGGTTAATTCTCCTAAGTGCCTTATTTCTAGGTCTACTGTTGTGCCCTCTGGGCCACGAATTAGCGCTACTGCTTCTAGTAAAGACATGCCTTCAAGGTTAGTCCCGTTTACCGAAACAACTATATCGCCGGCTTTTATTCCTGCTGCTTCTGCTGGGCTTCCCTCAATGGGACTAATGATTTGTACCATTCCGTCTTCTCTCATTCTAACGTGTGCACCAATTCCCTGAAATTCTCCCGATAAATCTTCTTTATCTATTTCATAGCTAACTGTATCTACATAAGATATGTACGGATCAGGCACTGAATTGATTAATCCTTGTATTGCGGCTTCCTCTAGTTGTTCAGTATCAAATATATCTCTGTCTATATGTTCAGAATTCAATATTTCCCAAGCTTTCCATAACGATTCAAAGTCATTAGGCACAGCTCGTGGAGTCCCAGATTCTGGTGAAGTTGGAATTATTTCAAACGGGTAGGGAGCAGAAGAGTTTGGGGTCAGTGGTTCTGTTGAAGGGTTTGCCGAGTTTGTTGAACAACCTGAAAGCAAAATAACCACAGTTAAAAGTGGGATGATAAAAATCGATGTATTTTTAATCCACATATAAAAACCCCCAAATGTTTTATAGGTATAAATACATTTTATCAATTAGTTTGTACGAAATGTTAAACAAGTTATTGACTTCAATGAAATAAACAACCATAATCTTGAAATCTATTTCAGGATTATTTCAGAAAATGAAATAAAGGTGTTTTTATGACTAGGACTAGGATTGTTCGTACATACCCAGCGCACGATTTAAAAAGTGCATTAGTTTTGACTGAAGCAATAATTACACAAAATGCAGGCTTGCCTATTGATAGAAAATTGTTAGCTGAAACTTTAAATACTAGCGATAGAAGTAGTAGTTTTGTGACTCTTTTAGCTGCCTCTCAACAATATGGACTTACTGTTGGTAAATATAATTCTAATGAAATATCAGTAACTCAATTGTCTAAATCTATTTTTTCTTCAGTACAAGAAGACTCGTATTTATTGAATTTAATGAAAGCTTCATATAATCCAGAAAAATTTAACGAAATGAAAGATTTACTTCAGGACCAATTGTTACCTGAGCCCAGGTTTTTAAAAAATCTGATATTACAGAACATTCAAATTCATGAAAGTCAGATAGATGAATTTATAAACATATATACATCTAATGATAATTTTGTAAATAAAACTAAAAAATTTGATGAATCTACAACAAATGTTAAGCACGTTGAAATAAATCGTAATTCAGATGCTGTAGTTTGCATATTTGGAGGTAAATCAACAAAAGATCATTTGATATTAGATTTAGCACAAAAACTTAATTTGCGGTATGTGCATGTAGATTTTTATGAAATATCATCAACTCTCGCCACTATTCAAAATATAAATATTTCAGGATCTATAGTTTGTTTACCTGACGAATTTTCAGATTATTTAAATGTTACTTCTATATTTACATTGGGTGTTGCTAATGGATTTAGTCCAGGTAAAGTAATCGTAATTGGTATGACTGATGATATCGAAAATCTGCTAAACACTCAAATCTTACAAGGTGCAACTACGATTTATGGTTCAGATGATTCCAAAATACAGTTAGATGTTTTATCTGCCATGAATCAATTAGGAATTCTTTCCTTATCCATAAACTGAGTGTAGTTTACATAACATATATAGTACGCAATCTTTGGTATGTATGATCCCATAGTCTACTACTGAAGAATTTTTGTCTCTAATGTTTGTAGAATTTCTTTTTTCCCAAATCCTGTAGTTGCTGAACAGAATATGGGATTTGGTAGTATTTTAATTAAATTCATTAATTGATGGTCTGAGTATGGATCTTCATTTGGGTCTAATTGGTCTGATTTGTTTAGTATTGTGACTACTGGTTTTTGGTCTAAGCCTAAATCTTTCCATAGTGATTGAACTGCATTTACTTTCATTAATTTATTTCGATCAGTGACGTCTATTACGTGTAGCATCATATCTGCCTCTAATGTTTCCTCAAGAGTTGCTCTAAATGATGCAATTAGATTTGTTGGAAGCTTTTGTATAAAACCCACTGTATCGGTTATTAATGCACTTTTGTTTTGAAAAGTTACTTTTCTAGTTGTGGGATCTAATGTTGAAAAAAGTTTATCTTCAGACAGCACATTTGAACTTGTTAGCATATTTAATAATGTGCTTTTCCCTGCATTTGTATATCCAGTTAATGTAATAGTGGGAATTCCTGAGTTCTTTCTTTTGGACCTGTATCTTTGCCTATGTGCTTTCACTTTTTCTAACTTACTTTTTAATAAGTTGATTCTATTTCTTGCTAACCTTCTGTCTGTTTCTATTTGAGATTCTCCAGGTCCACGAGTTCCAATTCCTCCCCCTAATCTTTCCAAGTGAGTCCATTGCCCTGCTAACCGTGGTAATAAATATTCGTGTTGTGCCAATTCAACTTGAAGTTTTCCTTCCATAGAATTAGCTCTTGAGGCAAAAATATCTAAAATTAATGAAGTTCTATCTAAAACTTTTATTTTTTGACCAAGTGACGTTTCTAGGTTAAGTTGTTGATTAGGAGTTAGTTCGTCGTCACAAATTACAGTATTGATTTGATTGATATCCAAATACTCTTTAATTTCTAACAATTTCCCCTTTCCTAAGTACGTATTTGAGTGTTTGTCCAATGTCTGAGTAATTGTATTAATGACTTCGGCGCCAGCACTTTCTGTTAACTCTTTTAGTTCTGTCATCGAGTCTTTTAGATTAAATAAAGTTTTTACACCTTTAATATTTGTGCCTAGTAATAAAACCCTTTCTTTTTGTTTTTGAACATTGATTAAATTTTTAGAAATTCGAGATCCTCCAATTATTTCTTAGGTATTGACCATCCTTTAAGTCGTTCTATCCCTTCTTGAAGGTCTTCTTCAGAAATTGTTAAAGATAGTCTTATGTATCCTTCTCCGCTTGGCCCATAGCCATTTCCGGCTGTGACCACTACATTCCTTTCTTCTAATAAAATTTCCGCAAATTCTGCTGATGTATATCCTGTAGGCACTTTCACCCATACGTATAAACTGGCTAATGGGGCTGTTGCTGATAATCCTATTTGGTTCAATGCATCTACTACCCTATCTCTTCTTTGTTGATATATATTGTTCCTGTTAGATATGTCCTCATCCGTAGCTTTTAATGCCTCAATTCCCATGTACTGAACAGCATTTGGGATACCAGAGTCAAGGTTTGATTTGATTATCATCAATGCATTAATCATATCTTTGTTCCCTGCGGCCATGCCTATCCTCCACCCTGTCATGTTGTAGCTTTTAGAAAGTGAATGGAACTCTAATCCTACATCTTTTGCTCCTTCAACCTCTAAAAAACTGATTGGTTTGTAATTGTCATATGCGACTTCTGTATAACATGCATCATGCATTACTGCTATGTCATAAGATTTAGCAAACTCAATTACTTGTTGAAAATATTCTTTAGTTGCTATTGCACCGGTTGGATTATTTGGGTAGTTCAGCCACATTACCTTAGCCTTTTTTGCTATATCTGAAGGTATTTCAGATAAGTTTGGGAGCCATCCTTCTGATTCTTTAAGATTCATCCAGTGGCAATTTCCACCTGCAAACCATGTTCCTACAGAATAAACTGGATACCCTGGATCTGGAACTAAAGCTATGTCTCCTGGATTGATGAAACATAATGACGCATGTCCTATACCTTCTTTTGCACCAATTAAAGGGAGCACTTCAGTATCAGGATGAAGTTCAACATTGAACCTTTTTTTATACCATTCGGAAACTGCCATCCTAAATTCAGGTAACCCATCTGTTTCAGGATATCTATGATTTGGAGTATCTAGTGATGTGTTTCTTAATTCATCAATTACAGCAGATGGTGTGGCTAGATCTGGGTCTCCGATACCAAATGAAATTACTTTAATCCCTTGAGCTTTTTTTGCTGCTATTTTTCTACTGATTTCCACAAATAAATAAGGTGGAACTTTTTCAACTCTGTCAGCTAATTGCATTATTTCTCCTATTATTTCCAGATTCCTGAAAAAACTTTTTCTATTGGTCCAGTCATTTTAACTTCATTATTATCTACCCAAGAAATTTCTAAATCTCCTCCTGGTAATGATATGGTACATGAATCATCGATCAATCCCTTAAGTTTTGCAGCAACTGCGACGGCACATGCTCCTGTTCCACAGGCTTGAGTGATTCCAGACCCTCTTTCCCATACGCGTACCTTTAAATGTGACCTATTTATTACATTTACTATTTCAAAATTTATTTTATTGGGGAAAATTTCATTTGTTTCTACTAAAGGACCAATTTCTGTTAAAGGATATAGGTCCACGTCGTCATCAATAAAACTAATTGCATGTGGATTGCCCATGGAAACAAAAGAAAGTCTCATTTGTTCGGAACCGATTTTTAATTCATGGTCCAAAATAGGCGATTTATCTGAATCGATTTGTACTGGAATTTGTGACGGACTTAATATTGGTAAACCCATTGAAACAGTCGCACCTGTCATTTCATTTTTAGTTCTAATAGGAGTGACTGTTAAAATACCTGCACCTGTTTCTACAAGAACTGACTTTTGATCTGTAGCAATTAAATTTTGGTCTATAGCGAATCCAACTAAGCATCTAATGCCATTTCCACACATTTCACCTTCTGAGCCATCAGAATTAAACATTCTCATTTTGATATCAGCTATTTCTGATGGCATGGCTAAAATTAGTCCATCAGAACCGATTCCTTTATGCCTGTCACTAATTTTAACTGCAATTTGAGCCCAATTTTCAGAAATGTTTGATGCTTTGACATAGACATAATCATTTCCTGCACCATGCATTTTAGTGAATTCCATAGAATAAGCCCCCATTATGTTAATAAAGAAATGTGATTATTGATTTTATCAAGGATTTGGTTTTTGGGAATATCAGTTAAGTTAAACCATTGGATCCGAGAATCATTTAATTTAAACCAGTTATATTGTGAACGAATATATTTATGTGTTCTAAATTGAATTCTTTCAATACAAGTTTCTAAATCCATTTCATTTTTGAGTAATTGAATTGTTTCCAAATAACCAATGCTGGTCATAGACGACAAGGAATCTGTATACCCTTGTTTTAATAATGAATTGACTTCGTCAGGTAATAAATTGTCATAGAACATTTGTAGAATTCTATTGTCCACTTTGTTATACAAAATATCTCTATCAAGTGTGAATCCTAATATCTGTATATTATTTGTAATGTATGTTGTAGGACTATTAGGGCTATCTGTTGGAGTATGTGAAAGTTTTTCAATTAACCTGATTACGCGCCTAGGATTATTCAAATCTACTTCGATTTGATTACTGAAATTTGGTTGCTTGATTAAAAATTCTTGTAAGCCTTTTATCCCTTGGTTTTGTAAAATTAAATCTAAATCGTTTCTAAGATTAGGGTTTGGAGGTATATCAGAAAGATCCCAGTTTTCAATTAGTGACCAAATGTATTGACCTGTGCCCCCAACCAAAATAGGTGTATTGCCTCTAGATTTTATTTCGGCCATTTTAGTTTGAACGTGAATTCTGAAATCATAAACACTAAATTGAATTTTTGGATCTATAAAAGCATATAAATGATGAGGAATTTTTTCTTGTTCTGCAATTGAAGGAGTTGCGGTTGCTACATACATATATTTGTAGATTTGACGACTATCGAAATTGACTATTTCACCAGATGTTTCTTTAGCAATTTCTATAGCAAGTTTGGATTTACCAACACCTGTTGGCCCTACAATGACCAACATTTTATATATGAGATTTTGAGATTATTTTATCTATAATCATTTGAAACTTTTCCAGTACAACACTTGAAGATCCGATTAAAACTCCATCAATGTTACTTAGTGAAAGGTAGTCTGTAATATTTTCACTATTTACACTTCCTCCGTATAAAATTTTAATTAACCTTAAGTCGATATCAGGAAAATTTTGAATTAATGTATCTTTAATAAATTCAGCTTTTGAATTTACGTCTAATGTTTCAGTTGCAAATCCTGTTCCTATTGATCCTATTGGCTCATATGCGAAAATTACTTGATTAGAAATATCGATGTTTGCAATTGATGATAATATTTGCTCCCTTAAATAAGCTTCTGCATCGTTTTTTGATACGTTTTCTGGTTCCCCTATGCAAATTATAGGTTCCAAATCATTGTTAATTATTAAAGACGTTTTTTTGTTTAAGTCAGCATTTTTTTCACCAAAAACATTGCGTCTTTCCGAGTGTCCAACTAATACGGACGTACAATAGGGTTGAATGGACATAATTGAGGTTTCACCAGTAAATGCTCCGTGTTTTTCGTAATGAATATTTTGGCAACCAATGGAGATTTTTAGCTTTTTGTTAGCAAAATTAGAATTAGAATTAATTTCACTAAGTGATCTGAGAGATGAAGTGGCCGGGAAGATAGTTAAGTTGATGTTCGGCCCTTTTTCATAATGGTTTACGGACTGCAGGTCTGCCAAAATAGACCTAAACAGGGATTCTGACTGTTCGTCGTCTAAGTAAATTTTCCAGTTACAATAAATATAAACATCTTTCATGTATATCTCGATATTTTAATATATTAAGGGCCGAATTTATGGAGTTTTCCAGCGTGAGCAAGTACTAAAAGCATGAGGTGTTCTGCGGAAATGGATCCAGCTGAACCTAATTGAGAGAATAAGGTTTCATTAAACTCCATTTTAGGAGTAGATTGAGATATTTTAGAATTAATTAAAAATGGCACAGGATGCCAGCTATGTGAAGAAAGATATGAAGGTGTTGAGTGGTCACCTGCTATTACTAATACGTCAGGATTTAAATCAAGTATTTGGGGTATGAAGGAGTCAAATGTTTCTAATGCCTTTACTTTAGCATTAAAGTTTCCGTCCTCCCCTGCACTGTCAGCTGGTTTATAGTGAACAAAATAATAGTCATATTGATTTGTTTGAAAGTGTTTAGATAGTGTAGATAACTCATCAGTAAATTCTTGACCACACTCTAGTACGTTCATACCTAACAATCCAGATACACCTCTATACATTGGATAACCAGCAATAGATGCAGCATTTAACTTATAGTTCTCACAGAAATCTGGAAGTGTTGGAGTACTTGAGAATCCTCTTAAAATTATCCCATTAGCTTTAGATTTTGCATTTTTTAATAGCTTAATTGATTCTTGTGTAAACATGTTTACAGCTAAAGCTGTACTGGACCCCTTGTCTGAGAGAGGGTTTGATTGAAGTATTTCAGCGCCTTCTATTTGAGGGTCTGTTTCAGAAATTTCATGCGAGACTCCTTGGCCTTTTATTACTACAACAAACCTGTAATCCATGACTGGGTATACTTCAAAGTCAAAACCGGGAATTTCTATAGTATTTAATAGCTTTACTAATTCCTTACATTCATTTGTACTTAGCCTACCTGCTCTACGGTCAGTTATTATTCCTAACTGGTCAGTGAGACAGAAGTTTCCTCGAGCTGCTACGTCTTTTCCATCTATTTGCGCATTAATTCCAAGTCCTTCTAATACACCTCTTCCTAATAAATATTTAATGGGATTATAGCCAAACAAAGCCATATGGCCTGGACCACTACCTGGAGTGATTCCAGGTAAAACAGGTGTAGAAACACCACATGTGCTTACTTTAGAGAGATTATCTAGGTTGGGAATAGTTGCAGCTTCTAATTCAGAAAGGCCTGTTTGAGGGTTTTGCATTCCTCCCAATCCATCTGCTACCAACATAATAATTTTAGAAGATGTTTTTCTGGTAATTGATTGTAAGTATGGAAAATCTATCATGTTATTTATCTTGTAATACAGCTA
>CAJWPE010000043.1 GCA_913045625.1 uncultured Chloroflexota bacterium
GGGATATACCTGAAGTTGATAAACGCCATAGTAATCAGGGGCTTTATTTTGAGGAGATCATTCATTCAACAGAAGGTACTATCCAGATTCTGATGCTGGATACACGATATTTTCGGTCCTCACTGAAGCGAACTCCAAAATACAAAAAAAGCAATCTGGGGCGTTATGTACCTGATTACGATCCAGCTAAAACTATGTTAGGTCAGGCCCAATGGAAATGGCTTATGATGGCTTTGAAGAAAGAGGTGGATTTAAGGATATTAGGGACTTCAATCCAACTTTTGGCAGAAGGTCATGGCTGGGAGCGATGGGGTAACCTGCCTCTTGAACGCAAGAGACTTCTAAATCTGCTTACTAAAAACTCAAACAATAATTTAATTGTAATAAGTGGCGACAGGCACTTGGGGGGGATATACAGGTTTAGTACAATAGAGGGGTTTGAATTTCTAGAAATAACTTCAAGTTCAATGAATTTACCGAGTGGGATTTCCTATGAACCTGGTCCGCTAAGAATAGGAGAAATTTACACTAAAGAAAATTTTGGGCTTATTAGAATCAATTTCCAAATCAGAAGAGCAAATATTGAACTTCATGGACTAAACGAAGGAGTAGTCCTTTCTAAAACAATCCATTTTTGACAAAACTTGTTTAGGTAGGTTGGGGATTCTAATATTAAATTCTGTATCTTATGTCATTTACTTGCATTGATGATGGTTTGTCTTATAAGTTCTCGGGGTTATAAGCTTTCATTAAGACAATTCAGGGCCCGATATGCTTCTTCTACTTTTGAAAGAGCTTATTAACGTCTCTGCTCCATTCTCACCTACAAGTCTTACAAGTTGAGCATTGAGTTCCTCCACAGATTTATCTTTGACTACTTCATGTCTATCAACAGGTCTGAAGCCTGCTCTATCTAGAAGATCACGAGTAGCCCCCAAACGTACACTCTCACTTTCAGCATTCTCTGCAAGGTCAGACAGTATATTCAATGCTCTAGGCGCTATTTCAGCAAAGTTTCTATGTAACTCATCTGTTATTTCATCTGAACACTCTCTACGGAGCTTACAAGCCTGATTTCGTAGTGTATGGGTGTCTTTGTATCCTGCCTTCTTAGCTGCTTCTAGGTGATCTCCAGAGCGTACATACTCTTCAACGAACACCTGTCTTTGATTAGTTAAGTTAGTATTTGCCATAATTGCCTTTCACATAATATTTCTTCCCATTTGATTTTTCATTTTATAATAAAATTTTTGAGCCACTTGCGCATCAAATAAAGCATTGTGCTTTTGTTCTGTTCCTATACCTAAATAATGCTCCTTAAAATCTTCTCGCTCGTTAGGATCATATCCGTAATCTATGTATATAGAAGCAATATCGATTGTCCATTTGGAAATGAATGATGGAAAATCTATTTTAGCTTTTTTAAACATTTCTCTAAAAAGTACCCAGTCATAACTGTTACTAAAACTCGCCATGATAATCGGCCGATCCCATTGGCTAATCCAATCATTCAACCCTCCTGAAGAGCAAAGTACATGTTCTATATTCCCTTTTACTAAAGTTTTAGCAGGAGTTTTTTCCAAAAATCCATCCTGTTTATCTTTCAAAGTCAATAAGTCAATGACATTGGTTTGTAACCATTGATCAACTTGGGTGTAATCATAATCGGTAAATTCAGCATAAAATTCATTGGAGCCGTTGCTAGATACCATTCCTATGCTAATGGGCAATGTAAACTGGTGCTTGCTCGTGTATTCAAGGTCATAAAAAACAATGTTCTTAGTTAAGTCTGTATTTGCCATAGTCTTTTACCTAGGTTAAATAAGTTAACAAACCGAAATTCTACTCCGTGTAGGTTGATTGGATGATATATACAGAGCTTGATGAGCGTTTTGTGACCCCAACCGGCTCCATCTATTCTTTCAGACCTTGCCTATGCTTAGTCCTTACATTATCTTATTATGTGTTTTAATCAATGTATCTAACATCATAAGTACTATAATTCCTCTAAGGCTCCAACATATAGTTCTTATCCAATTAGTTTTTACAAGCATTTTAAGTACACTTTCATCAAATTTAGAAGTTAACTTGTTGTGATATGGAATTTGTAATAATAGAGTAGAAAACCAAATAACTCCTAAAAGAATGATTCCAACTATTGCCATCCAGATTGGAATACCTTTAGGAATTTGGAAAATTATAATTACTGCTGTTACTAGTTCAGCAATCATTACGATTCCAACGACTGGAGTAATAAGTATTTTGTGATTTTCGTGGAAAGTCATGAATTCTTTTGTACCTACATAACCGAATAAAGGGTAATGAACCATTTGGATAAGCCATATTAGGCCGACCATAAACCACGTACTGGCTACATTTATCCAGAAAATTGTCATTTTGCAAATATAGATAATTGAAATAATTTTTAATATATCAGATTAATTCTTAGGACGGATGTTTACTTAGAAGATTAATAGTATTCAATTCTTAAATCCATCATGATATCACCCTAATGATGCTTAAAACGACCTCTAAGGCAATATTGGTTAACGAGCCTTAAATGTTACTCTGATTAGCATTTAGGTACAATACAGAAAGAATAAACTACGCTTACGCTACGTATCACGAAAGATTCGGCAAAACAATATATGTTCAGTGGACTTTGATTGAGATTAATAAGAATTTGGAAAAAAACAATTGTTATTCAGTTTTCTATTTTGTGGCTAATTATTAGGACAAACACATGATCAGAGTTAATGTTGTTTTCATCTAATTTATCCTTTTTAAAATACTTTCTCTTGACCATTTTCTAGCTAACCTAAATACTGGAAACTCGCAAAATCGGCGCTAATTTAAATATTTGTCATGAAAATGATATTTAGATAGTGAGCCGCTATCCAAAAACAAATATGGAGATTCATATGAAAAATTTCAATCAGTTTTTTTGCAAACGTTTTTGTAGCATGTTTATATTGATTTTCTTTTTGAGCTTAGGTTTCTTAAATGCAAAGCCTGCCCCACCTCCTGAGATGGAAGCTTGGTTGAAAAAAGCCGAATTAGGAGCATATGAACCTAAAAAAGAAAACTGGGATGACATTGTCAAAAAAGCCAAAGAAGAAGGAGAAGTAATTGTTTATACTTCATCGGGACGAATTCAGAAACTGGTAAAACCTTTTCAGAAACTGTATCCCGGAATAAAATTAACTGTTCATGATCTTGGATCTACAAAATCCGTACAGAAGACCAAACGTGAACAACAGGCAGGTATTTACAATGCTGATGTAGTTACTACTGGTAATTCTGGTCAAGTCATTCATGAAATGTTGAACAAAAACCTCCTAGTCAATTATGTGCCTGACCATTTCAAAAGTAGAATCCCAAGAGAATACCGTGAACCTCTTTTAATAAGAGTTAATGAGGCAGTGGTATTTTTTTATAACATGGAAGAATTTTCAAAAGGTTCCCCAGTAACTAACATATGGGAATTCACTGAATCAAGATTCAAAGGTAGGGTAGGTATGAAAAACCCCTTGTCATCAGGTTCGACATTTATGGCGGTTATGACTCTAATCCAACACCCTGAGGAAATGGCGGCCGCATACAAACGTTACAAAGGTTTGGATATCAAACTCTCAGATGGAGTTCCAAATGCTGGGTATGAATTTTGGGCGCGAATGTTAAAGAATGATATCGTAATTTTTAAATCAGGATCTAAATTAGCTGCAGCATCAGGTAAAAAGGGTCAGAAAAAACCATTACTTGCATTTGCAAACATGACCTACATTGCTAGGAATGACTCAAAGGGTTTTGTGAATGCTATAGTTAAAGAACTTGATCCGGTTGCAAAGCTTCTTTATCCTACATTTACTGCGATTGCCCGCCAAGCACCTCACCCAAATGCAGCAAAAGTATTTACTGCTTATGTTCTTGGAAGCACGAAATTGAACAAGAAGTCAAAACTTTCAAAACCATATACAAAGGGAAGCAGTTCAGATTTGCTTTTAGGACTTGCTCCTTATTTCGATCCTGGCACAAGAAGTCCTCGAAATGATGTTCCATCACCTCAAGGTGGCGAGATCTGGGATGAAATGAAAGAATGGCATGTTGATGCGGATTTTATGTGGAAACAGGGTGCTAAAATTCGTGATTTCTGGATTCAACATTCTAGCATGTGAGTCTACGCAACCTATGGAACAGATTAAAATAAGGGGCATTAAAAAGTCATATGGTAAAGAAATGGCCGTGCAAGAACTTGATCTTACGGTCAATCCCGGAGACTTCTTAACTATCCTTGGTCCATCGGGTTGCGGTAAAACAACCATGTTACGTGCAATAGCGGGACTTGAAGAACCGGACGAAGGTGAAATACAGTTTGGTGACAGGGTTGTTTTTTCTCGTAAGCAAGGTGTTATAATCCCTCCTGAAAATAGAAACGTTGGTTTTATTTTTCAGAGCTATGCTTTGTGGCCTCATATGACAGTTGAGCAAAATATAACACTTGCTCTTAAAGAAAAAAAACTTAGTAATAAAGAAATTGAATCACGTCTCAAGAAATCTTTGGAAATGGTTCAATTGGAATCTTACCGCAAACGCTATCCTTCAGAACTTTCAGGAGGGCAACAACAAAGGGTTGCAGTTTCTCGCCTGATTGCCCTTCAGTCAAAAATTCTTTTGATGGACGAACCGTTGTCCAATTTAGATGCTAAGCTACGAACTGAGATGCGTGCTGAATTAAAACGTCTTCACGGAGAACTAGAAGCTACTACGGTCTACGTAACTCATGATCAAACTGAAGCACTGACACTTTCCGACATAGTAGTAGTCATGAACAAAGGTTTGATAATGCAAAGTGGGACTCCATATGACATTTATCATCACCCAGAAAACATTTTTGTAGCTGAATTCATTGGTGATCCTCAAAATAATTTTTTTAAAGGTCAAATAGTCGAAAAAAATTCTCAACTTCATTTAGATTGTCAGGGAATTCTATTTCCCTTGAATAATCAGGATTATTTAAAATCCCGAAATCTCATCGCAACAGTTCGTCCAGAGAATATTAACGTATCTTTTCAGAAAGAAAAAGACTGGTTTAAAGTCTCACTTAAATCAGTTCAGCCGACTGGCGCAAATACAATCCTGCAAGTCAAACTCGGTAACACAGAAATAACTCTATTGCAGCCAGAATTCATTAGGATGAAGCTCGATGAGCCTCTATGGATTAGTTTTGACCCTGCAAGTTTGAATTTCTTTGATGAAGAAACTGGAAAAAACCTTCACGTATGAGTATTTGCCAAACATGAATCAAAGAATTTAAATCTAAAAACAAGAAACTGATTTGACCAAATCATATCTAACTTACTTTTTATACAAATTGATCAACAGACCTCATTTAGTCCTTGGATCAATTTGTTTGTTGACACTTGGTTTTCTTGTGTTGACTCCATTATTGGAAATTATCAAGGATTCACTAAGTGTCCAAAGCTACGACATTGCCTATCTACCGGAGGCACAGATTGGTGAATTCACTATATTTCATTACGAAAGGGTTTTTACTGGGCCACTTTCCAAAGCCCTTTTAATCAATCCCTTATTAAACAGTATTGGAATTGGAGTTTGTGTAACCCTTATAGGGGTCTCCATCGGGACGATCCTTGCGTGGTTGATTGTAAGAACAAATATCCATTTTAAAGGCGTTTTTGGTGCCCTAGCTGTAGTACCCTACATGATGCCTTCCTGGGTCTTAGCTTTGGCATGGCTGAGTATTTTTAAAAACGATCGAATCGGCGGTGCCGAAGGAATCTTCAGTTATTTTTTTGACATTCTGCCACCCAATTGGGTTTCATATGGATTTTTCCCAATCGTTGTTTGCCTTTCTCTTCACTATTATGCCTATGGCTATCTGCTTATGTCTGGTGCTTTGGCCAGTGTCGACTCGGAACTGGAGGATGCAGGTGCTATATGTGGAATGAATCGTCGTCAAAGGGTGTTGCGTATCACAATCCCTTTACTACTTCCTGCTCTTGGATCAGCAATCGTTCTAACATTCATCAGGATACTTGGTACATTTGGTACACCAGCATTGCTAGGCTTGCCAGTTCGTTTTTATACATTTTCCACTCAGATTTATGCTTCTCTCAATGCGAGTAATAACGGAGATGCATACGTACTTGCCTTGGTGCTAATTGCCACGGCTATTTCCTGTATATGGATCAATAGCAGAGTTTTAGGTGTACGCAAAAGTTTTGTTACGATGACTGGGAAGGGTTTTAGATCGCGTGAAATTGATTTGGGTGTGTTTCGCTGGTTAGCCACTTCAGGGGTAGCTTTGTTCCTAATAACAACTGTTTTTCTGCCACTCATGATCCTTTTGTGGGAATCACTCTTGATTGTTCCAGGAGACTATCATCTGGCAAATTTTACTTTGGAATATTGGATAGGTGATGGGAGTATAGACGAAACATATGCAGAGCCAGGAGTTTTTCAAAGTGATAATATATTAAGCTCATTATGGAACAGTATTAAACTAGGGCTTTCTGCAGCCTTATTCAATGGGATAATTGGTTTATTTGTTGGTTATGCAGTAGTGAGAGGTAGAGGAACTCTGCTTGCAAATTGGCTAGAAGGAATAGCTTTTGCCCCATATATTTTCCCTTCCATAGCTTTTGGAGCAATATATATAGGAATGTTTTCAAATTCATGGGGACCTGTTCCAGCACTCTACGGAACCTTTACCATTTTAGTATTGATCACAGTAGTTAAAAACCTACCATTCACTTCTAGGACAGGAATTGCAGCCATGCTTCAGATCGATAAATCCATTGAAGAAACAGCAAGGGTACAAGGAATAAAGTGGATTAAGAGAATGGTGCGAATAGTAATTCCATTATCATTTAATGGATTAGTCTCAGGAATGTTGCTTACTTTCATCACAGCCATGCGTGAACTTTCTCTTATCATACTGTTAATTTCACCTTCTAACATGGTTTTGACTGGTTTGTTATTTAACTATAACGAACAGGACATGTCTCAACATGCAGGCGCTGTGACTCTTCTACTGACTGTTATTATTATCTCTGGAACTATCCTAGCTAGAATGCTCTCAGGAGGTTTTGGACTTAGTGCTCTAAAAAATGGATGAGGAGTAGATTTGGAATTATTTTTGATAAGACATGCAGAATCCAAGAATAACATTCGTAAAAATGACCAAGACCGTGTTTCAGATCCAGAAATTACCTGTAATGGTCGTTTACAGAGTAATCACCTAGCACAATTTATTGAAAAGGGACTACATCTCCCAGTGACATATCATGAAAAAAATGAAAAACCATTAGATCATATCTACTGCAGCGCTATGAAGAGATCCCTAGAAACTGCAAATCCTCTAGGTAATTCAATCAGAATCAAACCAGAGGTTTGGATAGATATCCATGAAGTAGGTGGTATCTATGAATTCAACTCTGATCAAACAAAAAAGATTGGAAAGTCTGGATTAAATCGAAAACAAATACATCATTCTTTTCCTGAATATGTTCTTCCAGAAGATCTCGACGAAAAAGGTTGGTGGAATAAAGATGCTGAAAGTCTTTCCGAATTGAGTGAACGAGTCAGTAGAGTCATAAATACTCTTAAGGATAGGGCTGAAGAGAATATTCGTATAGGCTTGGTGGCTCATGGAGGGTTTTTCAGTAGTTTTTTATGTACCTTATTTAATTTAAAACCTGCTGAGGGTACAGCTTTTCAGACTTATAATTGCAGTATCTCTCAAATTACATTCGAAAAGAAGGAAAAGATAGTAATTCAATATTTGAATCAATATGATTATTTGCCAAAAAACTTGAGAGTTTCAAGGCCCAAATGTGACATTTAATAATCTTAGCTTAGGTTCTAAGCTCCGCTTCTTGGTGGAATTGCGTAGGGGCTATTAATCTTCATACTCAAAGTGGATCGACCTCTCTCTATGGAGTTACCTCTAGGTGAAGTTCAATTAACCTGCCCGCTCCTAAAAGCTCTTCCGCTGTTGACTATAGAACGGCCTTTCCGTTAACCTTTG
>CAJWPE010000044.1 GCA_913045625.1 uncultured Chloroflexota bacterium
TGCAGCATTATTTACAATGATATCTAATCCTCGCAATTCATCTACTGTTTGATCTATACCGGATTTGATACTTTCCATGTCTCTCATATTCATTACAACAGGGATAGCTTTTCCTCCCGAATTGTTAATTGATTCTGAGACAGAATGGATTGTTCCAGGTAATCTTTTATCTGTTACTTCTACTGATCTAGCAGCAATTGCAACTTTTGCACCAGCTGCAGATAAATGTTTTGCTATGTATTCTCCTATTCCTCTACTAGAACCAGTGACTAAAGCAATTCTTCCATCTAAACTTCCCATAGTAATCTCCAAATTAAATTTCAGTCATTCTACATCAGTTTTCATTAAAAAATTGCTATAGGATTTGCTGGTGAGCCTGTTCCGCCTTGGATGAGTAGGGGAGAAATTGCAAAGAAAAATTCATATACTCCTGTTTCTGAACATTGCTTAGATAATTCTTCAAAATTTGCATTGTCTAATATAGGCATTCCCATATGTGGGATTAAAATTTCATGGATGATAATTCTAGCGGGGTAAGGGTATTTTGAATTTCCAGATTCTTGCATGTCCCAACCTAGTAATGATGCGTTTGTATCATATAAATATTCAACAATTGAAGGCCCGTTTCCTGGAGTGTTGGGGGGGAAAGAAAATTGGAAATTTGGTTGACTTTTCCAAAATGGTTCATATCCAGATCTGATAAGCACTGCATCACCTGGCATTGGAGTAATTCCTTTTAGTTTAGCCCAGTTTTCTAAATCCCATCCTTCTATAGGCTCTTCAAAAGTAACAAACTCTTGGTTTCTTAATTTAGGAATATCGTATAAAACACCTCGAGTGATAATTCCATCTTTCCAATTGTCTATTGAATTAATTTCAGCTCCTTTTGAAGTTATGAGGTTAGGATCATATCCGTTATATAGTTTTCCACCATTTTTGACATCATCTGTGAACACATGGCACAAGGAGTCAATATGTGTGTTTACGAAACCATGATATGAAACTCCTACGTAATCTCCTGAACCTTTGCTGTGAACGTCCATTAAGTGAGTGGCAGGTTTAGAATTTCTAAGAGTGTCTGGTATTACTTGTGCTGTAGCAAGTGGGTTAGAGCATGAGATTGTTTCACCTATCTTAATTAGATCTCTAGCAGCAAGAACTTTTTCATTAGTTATTAGATTTAACGTTCCTTTCTGGTCATTTTCTCCCCATCTTCCCCAATTGTTAAATTTAGTTTTGTATTCTTGATATTCCTCTAATGTAGTTGGTTGTTTTTGTTTCATTCCCATATTTACTCATTTCCTCCTTTTGCAGTGTTTTTACCTGTAGGTTGTGAGTGGAAAAACTCTGTTAGGTATTTTTGATTTTCGCTACATTTTACATAGCTTCGCAAATAATAAAATAATACTAATCTCAAATTGTGCAACATTGCGATGCTCAACCTGAGTACGTTGCCAAACTACTCACAAATATTTTTTGTACATTGCATTAATCAAAAGGGTATTTTTTTACTTGAATAGTATGTAAGCTATAAGTGAAAGGTTTTAGGTGACAGAATATCGAAAAATTTTAATAGTTTCATGATTCTTTGAGTTTAACTTTGAAGAATTTATGTTTATACTCCTTTTAGATTTAATTCTTACCGAGGAGGTATACCGTGCCATTTACACCATTTGATTTATCAGGGAAAGTTGCTCTAGTTACTGGTGGAAATGGTGGTATAGGTTTAGGTATGGCGTTGGGTATGGCTCAAGCTGGAGCAGATGTTTGCATCTGGGGAACTAATTTGGACAAAAATAATTTTGCCCAAAAGCAGATTCAAGATATTGGTGTTAAATCATTAGCTATTCAGTGTGACGTTTCTGATGAACAGCAAGTTGAAGAATCTTTTGCTCAAACTATCCAATATTTTGGCAAGGTAGATTCCTGTTTTGCGAATGCCGGTGCTGGTGGTGGTGCTCCATTTCATGAATACCCTACAGATCTTTGGAAAAAAGTAATGGGTATTAACTTAGATGGTACATTTTTCACTTTTCGTGCTGCTGCAAAACATATGATTGAACGCGGGGAAGGAGGAAGATTGATTGGTACATCAAGTACTTCAGCAATTCACGGTGCTCCTAGAAGTGAGGCATATGCAGCTACTAAAGGAGCAATGTTATCAATGACTCGTGGATTAGCAGTAGAGTTAGCTAGATATCAAATAACTGCTAACACTATAGTTCCTGGTTGGATTGAAACTGCCATGACTGAACGTAGAGTAGGTGATGAAAGATTTGAGGACAGAGTTATGAAGAGAGTGCCTGCAAGAAGGTGGGGTCAACCTGAAGATTTTGCAGGTTTGGCAGTTTATTTGGCCAGTGATGCTTCTTCTTATCAGACCGGAGAAGAATTTATAGTTGATGGAGGATACACTAGGTTTTAGATGAAAAGTTTTCGTCCTTCATCTCGTTTAATTCAATTAATAGAATATCACAATTTAAGAATAGATCATGTTGCACTTTTTAAAGTTGTTGAAAGGCTTTTATCCACTAAATCCAAAAGATGGATAGAGGAAAATTCAGTAGTTGGTAAGGGCACAAGGTTGAAGATTGAAGCTATTTTAGATGTAGAGAAAATTAATTCATTGGATGAATTGTATCCTCATGGGGTTCCATGTTTACCAGAAACACAAATTAACAGAGGTTGGAAATATGAATACTCTAACTTTTTGGGGATTTCTGACGTTGAATGGTCGATAGATTTTTTAGAAAATTATGGAGTTGAACCTAACAGAGCATTAATCATAATGAGTGAACAGGAAGGTATTGAAAAATATTCACCAGAATTTCTTCAGCTATGTTTGGAAGTAAAATTATGGGGTTATGAAACAGCTTCTGAAAATGATATTTTAAATATTTCTGAAAAATATAAAAAAGATCTTAATGTAACAGGATTTATGTCTTCAGAAATAAGCTTAGCTATAAAATATCAGTCATGGAGGAGTGAAAAACATCATTCTGCCTATTTAAAAGCTGTGGAAAAAAAATCTGAAACTTTTAAAAACTATGATATAAATTTAGAAAATGATCATGAAAATTCAGGTTTAGACGTAACTATTCAAAAACAACAAACATTACTTAGCGATTGGAGTGAATCTGATTACAGTGAATGGTCAGATTTGCAAAAAAAACGTTACATAGAATTACGTGAAATAGAATCTAGATATAGTGATTCTACTGAAATGACATTTTGGGAAACAATTTATGAAGAAGATGAAAGATATCTTGGTATAGATGAAGAAATTTAAAAAATAGGAGAATTATTATGGCTTATGCAATGAATCATGTTCATTTAAAATCACCAGATCCTAGAGCTACAGCAGAATGGTACGTTGGTGCTTTTGATTTTACTATCATCAGTGATGTTGTCAGGCCAGTAGGAGATAGATTTGTAAAATGTGAGACTAGTAATGGCATTGTTGTAAATATTTCTGGAGAAAGAACTAATGAACAATTAGCACAAGGTGATGCTAATGCTCATTATGGCTTAGAGCATATTGGGTTTGATGTAGAGGATATTAACGCTGAAATTGAGAGATTAGAATCTTTGGGTGCTGAACTTTTAGAAGGCCCAATTTCTGTTCCTGAAGGACCAATTGCATACTTGGCTTTTATTAAATCCCCTAATGATACTAGGATCGAAATTATTCAGCCTCGTTAATTGATCTTTTGGAGAATTTCATCAGTTGTAGGCCTGTCTCGGATGTTTTTGGCTACATAACTCCAATATATTGTCATATCGGGGTTGATTATGAAAACTGATGGTGCAGCAACACCGTCACCTAGCAAATCGAATACTCCATATTCTTTTAAAACATTTGCTTCAGGATCGGGCAGGATCATGTATTCTGCTTGAGTAATCAATTTGACTAGTTGAGCCTGTTCAAATGTGTCTTTACTGATGGCGATTAATGAAGTGTTTTCTTCTTGAAATTCGCTCAATGAATATTGCAACTCAACGAGTTGCTTTTGACAAATTCCTCAAAAGTGTCCTCTGTAAAACAAAATCACTGTTTGGTCATATCTACTAACGTAGTCAGAAAGAAAAATTAAGTTTCCAGATTCCTCGTCAGTGAATTTAAAATTTGGGGCACTTTTTAATGAACTTGATTCTGGCGCGGCACATGAAGCACCAAAAATAAATAGTGTGATCAAAATGAATAGGTTTAATGTTTTTAATTTCATTAAATAATGATCTCATTAACTATCTATAAGTCAATATTTCATGCTTGGGATAATATTAAGAATTTACTAAAAGTATCTTAGCAGTACCCTAGTAAATGCCCTCCCATGTGTTGGATAATTAATGATTTTTCGTAAATTTCCCATTTGATAAATTCTGCGTGTCTTTTTAGTTTATCTGGCAAGAATTCGGAATCGATTTCTACTTGCCAGACGCCATTATCTTGATATGTTTCTGAATACTCTTCATTAAGAAGTTTTTGGTAAATTGCAAAACATAATTCAAATTCTTCTTTACTTGGAATCATTACACGTAATGCTTCAGTCGTGTATCCAGAATATTCACTCCATTCAGAACTTAGTAAGTTTGAAAGATCTGTTTTTACTTTTTCTTTGATCATGTCAGAAGCATCGCCTGATTTGAAAGCTGCTTCACGAAATTCTACTGGTCGAGTAACAATGTCTTTTTGGGAGTAAAAATTAATTGCATAAATTGCTACGGATACAAAAACTAAAATGATAATTAATGTAGTAGTGAATCTTAAGTATGTTTTAAATTTATTTTGTTTATTCAATTTAGGTCTTTGAAATAATTTTAGGGGTTATAGATTACTTTAACTAATTTATAATACAACCTTATATTGAATTAGGAGTTAATTTAGGATGCATAATAAATCATTTTTTGTTCGGGATGAATCAAATCCAGATATTCTTCATCCAACCCCTTCTGCAGTAGGTCCTTGGGATCCATCAATGATGCATGGGAGGGTTTTGTGTGGTCTTGTAGTTCATGGAGCAGAGCAACTTTTATCTTCGAATGATGAATTAGATTTGTATCAAGCTGTTAGAGTAACAGTAGACATGTTTAGGTTTCCTGTAATGAAACCATTGAAGATATTGAGTGAGGTTGTGAGGGATGGAAAGCGAATTAAAGTAATCGAAGTTCACGTTATGTCTATTAATGATGACCAGTTAATTGAAATTGTTAAAGGATCAGTGGTTTGGTTGTTAAAAACTGATGACACAAAAGGAAAAGTTTGGATGCCTGATGAATGGCAATTTACATCTCCAAATGAAGACATGCCATTTTTGGATGAAAAAACATTAGACAATCCAGGCTATCAAAATCCTATTTGGGAAACTCTTGATGCGGAAACAGGAAGACAGTTTAATCTTAGTCATCACACAGAAAAAATAGGTCCTAAAACTGCATGGATTAGAGAAACTCATGAATTTATAGAGAATGAAAATACTAGTTCTTTACTAAGAGTGGCTCAAATAGCTGATTATGCCAACCCTTTAGCTAACCTGAGCAATGTAGGATTGGAGTATATCAATGTTGATGTGACTTTGTATCTACAACGAAATCCAATAGGTAGCTGGATAGGTGTAGAAACTCTGTATCATGGAGCTTCTAAAGGTGTTTCGGTGGGTAGTATGAATATTTACGATTCAAATGGAAGAATTGGTATGTCTACTGTGGCAGGATTAGCTCAATCAAAATCCATGAAATAATCTATTTAGCGGTTACCCCGCCATCTATTACTAACTCTGATCCAGTGACGTATCTAGATTCGTCACTAGCAAGATACAAAACTCCCAATGCTACATCCATTGCAGTTGCAATCATTTTTAGAGGAGATCTTTCCAGTGTTTTTTTTGTAGATTCTTCATCGCCAATGATACCGCCCTTATGATTTATCATGTCTGTATCAATAAATCCCGGGTGCACAGAGTTACATCTTATATTGTACTGAGCGTAACTTACTGCTGTAGACTTTGAGAATAGTCTGACTGCGCCTTTACTAGCCCCATAAGCACTGAATTGAGAGCCTATAATTCCAGCAGCTGAAGAAATGTTGACTATAGATCCTCCTCCATTTTCTTTCATATATGGGATGACTGCTTTTGTTCCAAGAAATACTCCTTTGGAATTGACTGACTGGACTTTATCCCATTCAGCTTCTGAGGTATCTTCAATGTTTTTCTCTATTAGAATTCCAGCGTTATTCACCAATATATCTATTTTGCCAAATGTATTGATACATTCTGCAACGGCAGTGTTCCAGCTATCTTCACTAGTTACATCCAAAGTTAAATATTTCGCAGAACCTCCATTTTCAGTGATTTTTGATTCTATTTTTAATCCCTCTGCATCTAAAATGTCCCCAAAAATGACGTGTGCACCCTCGGAGGCGAATAACTGAGCTTCTGCGGCTCCTTGTCCTTTTGCTCCTCCCGAAATTAAAGCTACTTTATTTTCTAGTCTTAGCATATCAATCTCCTTTGGCTATTGTATTAGTATAGAGCATAACAATTATTAGAATTATAAATATTTATTAAAAATTTATTTAGGCGGATTAATTAGTTGAAAGAAATTATTGAAAATCTTATCTCTGTTCATCCATCTTATAGTTCGAATTGGATGATTTGCAGGTTTATCTACCCAAGTGTTTTTTTCTGTTAGTTCTGGGGTTTCTCTGATTTCAGAGATGTACCATGTAGGGTCTATAAGCCATCCTCCTGGAGCAAGATCCCAAATAGGTTTACTTCTTCCTGGGAAATCCTCGACAAACTCAAGATATCTTTCATATAAAAATTCTCCAATTTTTGATGAACCCAAGTTAGCTTGTAATTCCCATCGAGAAGTTCTTAAGTGATCTGTAACTGACCATCCTGGAAAATGGATTACTGGAGTTCCAGACGAAAAAAGTCTTTGAGCAGCTAAAACATCTTGAGCATGATTAAAATCTGAGAATCCGTGTAAGGTAAAAGCTGAACCCCCAAGAGTACAAACTACAATTTTCGATCTGATTTCAGGGCTTAAAAAGATAGCAGATGTGATATTGGTTAATGCTCCTAGGGCTATGATATAGATTTTGTCATGTTTTGTGGCTAGTTCTATGATTTTTTCTGATGCTGGGCTAACTACAGGAGACCCATTATTATTTTGAATTGAAATTTTTGATCCTTTTAAAATCTCACCATTCCAAGATGTATCTAAAGTACTTAAAACATTAAAAATTTCCTGATAACTTAATTCCATTCCATGTTCATAACTGTCAGTATTTCTTGCAGTATTGTGAAATGGTGCGGAGTTTATACATAAAATTTCTATGTCTTTTCTAGATTGTTGTGCTAATAACAAATGAACTAAAGCAAATTGATCATCGATTTCATTGTAAGTGTCTGTATCGATAATGATTTTTTTTGGAGTTTTGGATGAAGGGTTACTTAATAAATTGAAGATTGTTTCATGTGCTATCTCTGGTAGCCCACTGAAAGGAATTTCAGTAATGTTTTGTCCACTAGGTTTGACTTGTACAGTTTTTGATTTTTGATTCATATTTGTCTCGATTGTAATTCTTAGAGTTTTCTTAAGAATCTCTCAGAGTTTTCACAAAGTCAAATACTAGTCTTGTTGTATGAGATGTTAGATAATACAAAGGAGAAAGAAATGACTTACTTAAAACATCTAAAAA
>CAJWPE010000045.1 GCA_913045625.1 uncultured Chloroflexota bacterium
TAATTCATATGAATCACATCTATTATTTTTTCTTGGGTATCTCTAATAGTGTTCCCCATAATTGAGGTTGCTCCGACGTCTGTTAATAAAAAGAAATTTAATTCAGTTTTTCCTTGTGAGCTTGTCTTTGAAAATTTTCTTGCTACACGGTATTGATCTGAATCAATAGAAAAATCTAACGAAACATTCATGTGATTAGAGTTTTGGTTTACCAGTTCTTCTTGAGTTTTTGTTCTTGATTTTCCCCATATAACCCAAGTGATGGCATCTAAAATAGCAGTTTTTCCATGACCATTTTCACCTGAAATACAAGAGACATGAAGCAAGTCAAAATCCAAAGTCGGTACATCTCTTTGGTAACACATAAAGTTTTCAATTGATAATTTTAAAGGAATCATATTGTAATATTAGATATTATCTATTTTGTTTCCGTTGATTATACAAATACTTTTTAGTGGGACAGAGTTAATAACTAGGCTTTCTGCAAAACAACCTTTTTTGGCGAGCTTTATCACGCTGAAAATGTTTGCGAAATTTTCTTCAGATGATACTTCAAAAAAACTTCGGACTTCTGAAACTCCACTTTCAATATTTTCATCTACAATAGAACCTGACAAGAAAAAATCCAACTCAACTTTAACTCGAGCAGATTTGATAGAAATCTTTTTCATTGAAGCGTACCGCTTCAGATTAGTAAGTAGTCAAAATCCTATTCCTGAGGCTATGTATGTTAATGGGGCAGGGAACTCATTTTCTCCTCCCATTTTTTCGGGTTCATCTGAAAAAAATGAAAACTCTCCATTATTTGCTACATGAAGCATTTTTTCTAAGTGATCACATGTAACTGAAATTGTTGACTTTTTTATACCTTTTGGTAGATCTTTTCCATGAATATGAGGTGGTATGTCACTAGGCATTTATAATCCATTTATTTGTTGTTTAGGTATTCACTGATTGTTTTGACATTATATTTCAAGGGTCTAGAACTTATATTTTCTGAGGCTGTTCTGGCTGTATCTAATGATGTAAAACATGGGATTCGCATCTCTACAGCTGCTCTTCTTATATGAAAACCATCCTGTAAAACACTTCTGTCTCCCGTGACGGTGTTTACAACAGCATTTACAGTAGAATTTTGAATAATATCAACAACATTAGGATGACCATCTTCTAATCTTTTGTTAATTTCTATTACAGGTATGCCTAATGAATTAATAAATTTTGCAGTTCCTTGAGTGGCAAATATTTTGTATGAATTTTTGTTAAGGTTCTTAATTAATGGAATCGCATTTTCTTTATCTTCGTCTGAAATGCTTAAAAGAATAGAACCACTTTCTGGAAGCATCATATTTGATGCAATCAAAGCTTTTGTAGTAGCTGATTCATATGAAGTGTCTAATCCCATGACTTCGCCAGTTGACTTCATTTCAGGACCTACATATGTATCTACTCCTGCTAATTTTGACATAGAGAAAACAGGAGCTTTAACACCTACTAATTTTTGTTTTTTCCACAATCCTGTCCCAAATTCACATTCAGTAAGTTTTTTGCCTAACATAATATCTACTGCGAGTTGCACCATGGGAATCCCAGTAATTTTAGAAATGAATGGAATAGTTCTACTTGATCTAGGGTTAACTTCTATGACATAAACTTGAGTATTTGAATGCTTATAATCTTCAGAGGGGTTTCTGTAAGGATTTCCCCCCACAACAACATATTGGATGTTCATTAACCCTTTGATATTCAGAGATTTACCAATAGTTTTTGTGTAATCGACTATAGTATCAACTTCTTTTTCAGATAATGTTAAAGCTGGATAAATTGCCATAGAATCTCCACTATGAACTCCAGCACGTTCAACATGTTCCATGATTCCAGGAATCAGAATGTTTTCACCGTCACAAATTGCATCTACCTCTACCTCTCTTCCTTCAAAATATTTATCAATTAAAATCCTTTTGCCACCTCCGGCCTCTATTGCTTTTTCCATGTAATTTACTAATTCAGAGTCATTGTGCACAATTTCCATGGCTCTGCCACCCAAAACGTAACTAGGACGAACTAATACTGGGTAGCCTAAATTGTTTGCTATATCAATTGATTCTTCAACTGTCAGAACAGTTCCGCCTGGAGGGTTAGGTACCCCAGTTTTTGAAAGGAATTCTTCAAAAAGATGTCTGTCTGAAGCTGTATCTATTGATAATGCAGATGACCCTAAAATAGGGTTGTTTGTTTGATCTAACATTTGAGATAAATTAATAGCTGTTTGCCCACCAAATTGAACTATTGATGGGATTTGATCATTTTGTTTTTTTAATCCTGTGTTGTTTTCATTATCAATAATATCTAAAACTGATTCTTCGTCTAATGGCTCAACATATAATCTGTCACTGATATCAAAATCTGTTGAAACTGTTTCAGGATTAGAATTGATCATGATGCTTTTGATATTGTTTTTGAATAGGGCTTTTGCTGCATGAACGGAGCAATAATCAAATTCTATTCCTTGTCCAATTCTGATCGGACCACTACCTAACACTATCGCCTTTTTTCCTTTGAGTGGATATGCTTCATTTTCAGTTTCATAAGTGCTGTAAAAATATGGTGTGACTGCTTCAAATTCTGCTGCACATGTGTCCACCATTTTGTAGACAGGAATAATTCCGTTTTTAATTCTAAAGTTTCTGATTTCTAAAGTAGATTTGTCAGATAAACTGGCAATTATTTCATCAGGAAACCCTAATTTTTTTGCTCTGGATATGATTTTGATATCTGATGGATTTTTACTGATATGTTTTTCAAATTCTGTTATTTTTTGAAATGCTCTTGTAAACCAAGGGTCTATTCCCGTAGTTTTTGAAACTGTTTCTGGAGTGATTCCTCTTCTTAAAGCAGCTAAAACCCCCCAGATTCTTTCATCAGTTGGAGTAGCAATAAATTCCAAGATTTGATCATTATTTTCCCATTCATTATTTTCCCATATCAGAGATTTGTTGGAAATTTCTAATGATCTAATTGCTTTTTGAAAAGCTGATTCAAAAATTCTATCAATTGCCATGACCTCACCGGTAGCTTTCATCTGTGTTCCAAGAACTCTGTCACCGGAATAAAATTTGTCAAAAGGCCATCTTGGGATTTTGACAACGCAATAATCTAATGCAGGTTCAAAGGCAGCTAAAGTTTTAAGTGTGATTTGGTTAGTTATTTCATCTAAAGTTTTTCCAATAGCTATTTTGGCGGCCACTCTAGCTATTGGATAACCGGTAGCTTTACTTGCTAATGCAGAACTGCGACTTACTCGTGGATTGACCTCAATCACATAATAACTGTTTGTACATTCACCTTTATCGGGTAATGTGTTTCCAACTATATCTCCGGGTGCTAGAGCAAATTGCACATTACATCCACCTTCAATTCCTAACGCTCTAATGATTTTTAGGCTGGCAGATCTTAACATTTGGTGATCTTGATCGGATAGGGTTTGGCTAGGTGCTACAACTATACTATCTCCTGTGTGAACGCCCATAGGATCGATATTTTCCATGTTGCAGATAGTTATACAGTTATCTGCTGAGTCTCTCATTACTTCATACTCTAATTCTTTCCATCCGACTATGGACTTTTCTACAAGAACTTGATGTATTGGACTAGCGGCGAGCCCAGAATGTACTATTTCTTCAAACTCTGAAGATGTGGTTGCAATTCCGCCCCCAGTTCCTCCTAACGTATAAGCAGGCCTGATAACCATAGGTAGTCCAATTATTTCTTTAGCTTTGATTGCTGATTCAATTGAGTCAACTACTTCACTTGGGGGAACTGGTTCCCCTAGATCCGATAATAATTTTCTGAAAAGATCTCTATCTTCAGCATGTTTAATTGTTTCTACAGTGCTGCCAATTAACTGAACATTATATTTCTCTAATACTCCTTGTTCGGATAATTCTACTGCTAAATTCAAACCTGTTTGCCCACCTAATGTAGGAAGAATTGCATCAGGTTGTTCTTCTTCGATAATTTTAGTAATAACTTCTACGCTTAATGGTTCTATATAAACTCTGTCAGCTGTTTCTTCATCAGTCATGATTGTTGCAGGATTTGAATTAACTAATACAGTTTGTATATTTTCTTCTTCTAAAGATTTGCAGGCTTGAGTGCCTGCATAATCAAACTCAGCAGCTTGTCCAATTACGATTGGTCCAGAACCAATCACTAAAACTTTGTCATATTTATTATTCAAATTAACCTCATTACTTAAATTCTTTGACCATTTCTAT
The DNA here is from genome assembly GCA_913045625.1 of uncultured Chloroflexota bacterium. Lineage (GTDB taxonomy): Bacteria > Chloroflexota > Dehalococcoidia > Lucifugimonadales > UBA826 > AG-426-M11. The sequence continues at coordinate 4,278 of CAJWPE010000045.1, forward strand.
AAACTGGTCAAAAATATATTCGTTATCTTGAGGCCCAGGAGAAGCTTCAGAGTGATATTGAATACTCATAGCAGGTAAAGATTGGTGCTTTATACCTGCAACAGTTCCGTCATTCATATTAATATGTGTGATAGCTATTTCTGGAGGTAAAGATTCTGGGTCTATAGCATAACCATGATTTTGAGCAGTGATATATATTCTTCCAGTTTGTAAATCTTTTACAGGATGATTTCCTCCTCTGTGGCCAAAATGTAGTTTGAAGGTTTTTCCACCGAATGCTTTTGCAAGTATTTGGTTGCCTAGACAAATTCCCATGATAGGAACTCTACCTACTAATTCTTTAGTTATTTTTGTAGTGTGATCTAACATTTCTGGATCCCCTGGTCCAGGAGAAAGCATAATTCCGTCAGGATTAAGGTTTAATAATTCTTCCGATGTAGTGTCGTACGGGAAGACAGTAACTTTACATCCTTTAGATTCAAGAATCCTAAGAATATTGTATTTGACACCATAATCAGATACTAAAATATTTAATAATGATTCTTTATTATCGGAGGTATCTGAATTTTTTGACCAAGTATATTGTTTTTGAGTGCTGACTTTTTGTACAAAATTAGTTAAATTGTAAGCTTGAGAGGACTGGATTTTTTCCATAGCTTCATCTGGAGAAATCCCTATAGCTATTGCTCCCATCATTACTCCAGACGATCTGAGTTTTCTGACTATTGCTCGGGTATCTATTTCATGAATTCCAGGGATATTTTGTGAAGCTAAAAAATCATTGATATTAGATGTGCTTGTTGGATGACTGGGAGACTCGCAATATTGTCTAACTACAAACCCTGATACTTGTATTTGTTTAGATTCGTTAGATTTTTCGTTAATTCCATAGTTACCTATTATTGGGTATGTTGGAACGACTATTTGTCCAGAGTATGAAGGGTCAGTCAGTATTTCTTGATATCCAGTCATAGACGTGTTGAAAACTACTTCGCCATATGTAGATTGTTCACCTCCAAATGATAAACCTTCAAAAACTGACCCATCAGCCAGAACTAGATATGCAGTTTCATTCATAGAAAATTTGAGTTGATTGGTCAAATGACTATTTTCCCTTGATAAATTGTTTTAACTACCTTGCTTGTTAAAATGGAACCGTCTATTGGAGAATTTTTTCCTTTCGATAAAAATTCTGCTGGGTTTACTTTCCATTGCTCGTTTAAATCAATGATAGTTATATCTGCTAAATTCCCTTGATCTAAATTGCCATATTGAGGTCCCAAAATTTTTGCAGGACCAATAGTTAACGATTCTATTAATTTGGTTAATGAAATTTGGTTATTAAGCACTAATTGGTAAATTGAACTAAAAGCTGTTTCTATATTACTTATCCCGAATGCAGCTTCAGAAAAAGTGCAAATTTTATCAACATCACTATGAGGAGCATGGTCAGTTGCTATCATGTCTATCGTACCGTCGTTAAGAGCTTCAATTAGCGACTCTACATCTGATGAAGTTCTAAGGGGTGGGTTGACTTTAGCTCGAGTGTCATAGGAATCATTGGATATTACGAAATCCTGATTTGAGACATCTTTATTCAGTATTATTCTGTCCGTTAATGTCAAATGATGAGGAGTTACTTCACAAGTAATATTTACTCCTTCTTTTTTAGCTTGCCTGATTAAATTGACAGATCCACTAGTACTGACGTGGGCTATATGAATATGCCCTCCAGTTAGTTTGGATAATAAAATATCTCGTGAAACCATAGATTCTTCGGCGGAATTTGGAATTCCCGGCAATCCTAATTGAGTAGAAACCCAGCTTTCGTTCATAACTCCGTTTTTTGAAAGCTCCAAAACTTCACAGTGATTTATAATTGGTACTTTTAATTGGGCACTAAAATTTAATGCTTGTCTCATAATAAATGGATCATAAATTGGCTTCCCGTCATCACTAAAACCTATAGCTCCTGCATCAACCAATTCAAACATTTCAGTTAGTGTTTTTCCTTCACTTTTAATAGTAGCTGCGGCTATAGGAAGGACTCTGATTACTCCAGTTGCTTTTGAAAGGTTGGTCAATGATTCTAGAATAGGTTTTGAGTCAATGGTGGGAAATGTGTTGGGCATTGCGCACACTGTTGTGAATCCACCGGCGGCTGCAGCCATAGTTCCAGTGGCAACTGTTTCTTTGAATTCTTGACCAGGTTCTCTTAAATGGCAATGAAGATCTATAAAACCCGGAACAACAATTTTATTTCTAGCATCAATTATTTCAAAAGTTTCATTGGGTTCAATGAAATTAGATATTTCTTTGATTTTGTTGTCTTGAATTAATATGTCAAAAATACCGGCAGTTTTATTGGCCGGATTAATTAATTTTCCTTGTTGAATTAGTAGCTTTTTACTCAATTTTAGAAGCTCCGTTTTGTGTTACAGACTTTAAAATAGCCATTCTTATTGCAACGCCACTAGAAACTTGCTCTTGAATTACAGAATTTGCACCATGTACAACGTCATGGTCAATTTCAACTCCTTCATTTACTGGTCCTGGATGCATGATGATTGTATTAGGTTTTGCATTTTGTAATTTATAAAGAGATATACCAAAATATGTGGCATATTCTCTCAAAGACGGTAATAATCCAGAATCTTGTCTTTCTCGTTGTAATCTTAATGGCATTATTACATCTGCTTGATCTATAGCAGGAGTTAATTTAGGTTCAAATGAAATATTTTTGAATGGGTGGTTTTGAGGTAAATTTTCTACTGATAAAAAGTCTGTGGGAATTAAAGACTGTGGTCCACAAATTACTATTTTTGCACCAAATTTACTTAATCCACAAATGTTTGATCTAACTACTCTACTGTGAGAGATATCGCCTATAAAAACTATTTTTTTGTTTTTTAAAGTCCCTAGATGTTTTTTCATTACATACATATCTAGTAATGCTTGTGTTGGATGAGCGTGCATGCCGTCCCCAGCATTTATGATTGTAGATTTTTGTAATAGGTTTGACAGAAAGTAAGGTGCCCCAGAGTGAGGGTGTCTCAAAACTATTACATCAGATTTGATTGATTGAATAGTTAACGCCGTATTGTAAAGAGATTCGCCTTTTTTAGAACTGCTAGTAGAGTTCACTATATTGATTACATCTGCACCAAGAATTTTCCCCGCTTGCTCAAACGATGACCTAGTTCTTGTACTAGGCTCAAAAAACAATGTGATTACAGTTTTACCTTTTAATGTTTCAGTTTTTTTGTAATCGCTGTTTAGAATTGTTGTCATTTCATCAGCGTCATCGAAAATTCGCTCAATCTGTGAAGCAGTCATGAGGTCTAAATCTAGAATATGATTTGAAGATTTA
>CAJWPE010000046.1 GCA_913045625.1 uncultured Chloroflexota bacterium
GCGCAGTCCTGATAAGACTGAGGTCCCTGGTTCGAGTCCAGGCAGGCCCACCATTCATTATTTTGATTGATATGGTATCGAAGAATGGTGCAGAATAATGATCAATCTACCCTCTTTACCAACCAAGTAGCCAAAAGTAAATTCAACCTTCATTTCATCGTCACTATCCAATGGAGTAAAGAAATAATTACCCATTGCTGTAGCAGAAGTAGCATTAACAACAATTTGTTGCTCTCCAAAACGGATTTTAGACCATGGACGTATAGCAAAACCATTATCTTCTGGGATTTCTCCACCTACAAAATATGACAAAGCATGATCATAGGTTTTGCGAAAGGGAACCTCAGAAGCCAAGGTTGGTTTAAACATCACTTCAGACTCATCATAAGCATAAAGATCTTTTATGTGTTGAGAAGCTCTAGTTTTGTAATCACCATTTGCTAAAAAAATTCTACCAATATCCACAATTCCATCAGCCCAAGATTTTTGTGCATCCAAAACATCTTGTTTGGTAATTGAAATATCAGACACGGTTAAGCTCCATTTAATATCCTGAAATACTCAATTCAGTTTAGCACTGGATTATATAAACAAAAAGTAGACCTACATTTAAAACATAGGTCTACTTAAATATTTTTATGAGCTTTTTTAGGATTTTCTAATAGTAAAAATTCCTAGAAGTAGGTTAACTAATGTAAAACCTAAATAAGCAGGCAATGTAAACAAACTCTCATCGTCTAATGCCAAAATACCTATTACAACAAAAGCATAAACACCTACTATAATCATAATTCCTGAAACTGCCACATGAAATTCTTTTTGTAAATAGTAACCTAAACCAGTAATTGCAAAGCCCAAAAACATTGCTGGCCAAACAATTGAACCAACTGCTAGGTCTAGAGCTTGAAAAGTAGCGTCATTAGGCTGTGTAGCCATAGAGTCTGCAACCATACCTGCGGCATATGCAATAACAACAATTAAAAATCCAATTTTTACCAATGGAAATCCATCACCGTCACTCATGGAATCTTTTACCCTCATTAGAGAAATTGGAATTACTAGAAGAATCCAAGAGCCTAATTTTTCAGTCCATAATGCGCTAAGTAAACCTGCGCCATCAGGACCTAAGCCTATATAAATTATAAGTGGAGCAAGTGCTCCTACAATAAATAAAATACCAGTCAACATATTAGATTTCAGAAAATCCGCCATTCGAAAACTCCTTTATCAATTATTTAAATACTTGATATTGGAATGTTAAATGCCTAAAGGATAAAGTTAAATGATTTTATATCCTTAAAATTTAGGAGATTTGTTTCTAATATTAATCGATAGGGTGTTTCCAAGTAGATTGAATATCTTTTTCAAATGCATACCCTACCCTTGAAATCAAAGCTTCTTGGTTAGGATTACCTACTATTTGAAGACTCATTGGCAACCCTGACTCACTATACCCAGAAGGAATAGAAATTGTAGGGTATCCATTGTAATCAAAAGGAACTGTAAATCTCTGAAAATAATCTGCGATCCCTCTACTAGCTCTGTTAGTCGCTACAGAACCGTAATTTATAGAGTCGTCTACATCATGAGGCAATCTAGGAACAGAAGGACAAATCATTGCATCAATTCCATCAAAAGCTCTTCTCATAATGCTGTTAGAAGTAGATCTCTGTTTAGATGCTTGAATGTAATCAGTTTGAGATACCTTTGATCCCATTTCTAACCATTCTCTAAAAAATGGCCCATACTTATCAGCATGCTTTGGGAAATTTTCCAAGTGAGCATTGTATGCTTCTGCAGTACAAATAGTCTGCCAATAGGATAAGTACTTATCAATACTCTCGAACTCTATCTTTTTAATAGTAGCACCAGCATTTTCTAAAATTGCTAGTCCATTTCTAACAGAAGCAACAATTTCTTTATGAATATCCTCTTCGGCATAAGATTCACAATACCCCAAAACAATTCCACGTAAGTCAACATTGTGTAAATCAGGAAATTGAAGAGGGTCTTCAAATATAGTTGTTGGGTCATTAGAGTCATAACCTGAAATAGCTGACAGCATCATTGTTGCATCATCAACATTTCTTGTCATAGGTCCAACATGATCTAAAGTTTCAGCTAAATCTAAAACTCCATATCTACTTACTCGTCCATAAGTAGGCTTAATTCCTACCAATCCACATGAAGCAGAAGGAAACCGAATAGAACCACCAGTGTCACTACCCAGTGAACCTAAACATAACCCTGCAGAAGTTGAAACACCTGATCCACTAGATGAAACTCCGGGCCATTTATCAAAATTCCATGGATTTTTAGGAACATCCCTTCTAGGGTTATATCCTGCCATGGCACCTTCAGTCAGGTTTAATTTACCTAAGATTATTGCTCCAGCTGATTTTAATCTTTCAACTACAGTCGAATCATAATTGGGAATATTATCTTCTAAAACCGCTGTCCCACCCATAGTTAAAACACCGTCTGTGTAACACAGATCTTTTACAGCCACAGGTATTCCAAAAAGACTTAATTTTTTTCTATCATCGTCATATAGCTTTGAAAGAAATTCTGCTTGTTGAAGAGCACTATCTGACATCACTGTTGCATACGATTTCAAATCAGGATCGAGAGATTCAATTCTCTTTAAAAAATGTTCTGTTACAGAAACAGGTGTTTCTGATTTATTTTCATAAGAATCTTGTATTTCTTTAATTGATTGATAGTGAATTGGTTGAGTTGTCATAATAATCCTTTTTATTAAGCTGGTGGAACAAGTGTTCCTGCAAAAACTTGCCAAACCAATGCGGTTTTTGATGCCAAACTAAGCAGGATATACATGGATTCGCCAAACAAATAATTTTTCCATTTCCAAACTCGCTTGTATTGCAAAATCATATTAATCGCAAAACTATTAAAGAATATAAATATGGAAACAAATATTCCATACACAAAAGCTGGAGGGGATGCATCAGTTGAAGGACTCCATAGATAAATACCAATTCCTAACCATGGGACTAATCCAACTATCGTGCCAAATATATATGTTGTCCAGTCAGGATTACCTGGCTCTTCATAATGCTCCATTAGTAAGCCAAACAGAACCATTGCAGCGTTCACAAAGAAAATTCCAATTAACGCTACTACATCAGTGATCCCTGGCAACATCGCTATCAAAACCACCATCACAGATGAGCTAATTGAATATTCAATCCATCTAGCGTAATTCCTGTTTTTCAACAAATTAGATTTATACCAATTAAATGTTCCAGGAAGCGACACAGCATAATGAGCGATCGCAGATAAGAATACGAATAAAGCAACAGCCCAAGCTATATTAAGTTCAAATAATGTATCTATTTTCTGAGGTGTTCCAGGAGGACCGTCTAGAAAATATGCTGTTACAGGTAAAGAAAAGTCTGTTGCTAAAGCTAACACAAGTATCCCTTGTATTAGATGAACAGTACCCATAATCAAATTGTAATAACGCAAGCGTGTAAAACTTTTAGAATCTGATTGTTGAACCAATTTGAAAACACTCCTTAAAATTTTATTAAATCAAAACGAAGTTTTTAATAAATCCGTCAAGACGAAATATTTCTTTTCTGATATTGTTCTAATTATTTCACATATTGACTTAATAAAGATACAAATATGACCATAACAAATACAGATAGAGACTTGATTCTAATGTCACATTTAATGCGACGTGCGGGTTTCGGTGCCACTAGGAACGAATTAGAAGATCGACTAAAAGTGGGATACGAATCAACTGTTGAAGACTTATTAGACAGATCAAAAAGCAATGGCGTCGATTACTATGAATTTCTTCGATACTTTCCCATGTGGTGGAAACCAGGCACCATGGGGGGATTAGGTCAATCTTCTTGGGTATGGACAATGATAAACTCCCAATCTCCTTTGACAGAAAAACTATGTATTTTTTATCACAACATCTTTGCAACTGGAGTTTCAAAGGTAGACCACTATGATGAAATCGAGGACATGATTGACGTATTCCGTGAGAAAGGGTTAGGACATTACAAAGACATCTTATTAGAAATGGCTAAGAGCCCTGCCATGATTTATTGGTTAGATAATCACGAAAACCATTTTGATTCAGTAAATGAAAATTGGGGCCGAGAATTGTTAGAGTTATTCACAATGGGTGTTGGTAACTATACTGAAGAGGATGTAAGAGAATGCTCCAAAGCTTTTACTGGCTGGACTCTAGAGCACAAATTACCAAGATTTCACATGGGTAGATGGGATTGGACTTTTAAATTTGATCCCGCAGATCACGATTTTTCAGAAAAAACCTTCTTAGGTCACAAAGGAAAATTTGATGGTGAAGATATTATAGATATCATTCTTTCCAAACCTGCTACAGCAAATTTTATTGCAAGACACATTTATAGTTTTTTTGTAGCAGATGAGCCACAAGTACCAGCATGGTCTGTAATCCCTCCTGCAAATCAAAGTGCAGTAGATTTCATTGCCAAAACTTTAATGGATAGTGATTACCATATGGAGACAGTTCTAAGAGCCGTTTTTAACAGTGATTTTTTTAAAAACAGTCAATATTCTAGAGTTAAAAATCCAACTGAGGTAGTTGTAAGCACATTGAGGTTAGTTAAAAATTATCATCTGGCGTCTCCTGAAATTTTAAATTGGTCTTCCCAAATAACTAACATGGGGCAAGATTTAATGAATCCACCAAGTGTTGAAGGTTGGCATTCTGGAATAGAGTGGATCAATAGCGGCACTTTAATGAAAAGAACCAATTTTATGGCAGATCTAATTGGAAATAAGGAATTTGATGGAGTAAAAGACATTTTAGATTTCGTAAAATTTAATTCCAACACTCCTGAATCAGTAGTAGATAGTTGTCTGAATATTTTAGGTCCTCTAGAAGTATCAACTGATACTCGCCAAGAGTTGATCGATCATGTATCACTATCAGGAAACTTTGACTGGAATGATGACAGTAATAATGGAGGTGATTCAAGAACATTAGAATTACTCCAATTAATCGTCGCTACGCGAGAATACCAATTTTGTTAATAATTATTTTTAATACTCAAATCACAAAGAGGGCTTAATGACTACTACAACCAAAAAAGACCCTGTAATTGTAATAGTTCAATTAACGGGCGGAAACGATTATTTAAATACGGTAATTCCTTATAACAATTCTCTTTACAAAGATTACAGACCATCAGTAAATATTGATGAAGAAAAAGTTTTAAAAATCAATAATGACATTGGTTTTCATCCTGCAATGAATGACTTACACAAAATGTACCAAGATGGAAACGTGGCCGTAATTCATGGAGTAGGATACGAAAACTCACCGAGATCTCATTTTAGATCAATGGATATTTGGCACACTTGTGAACCTGATAAATTAGGTACAGAAGGATGGCTTGGAAGAGCAGTAAAACAAATTGATCCTAACAAACAAAATGTTGTAACAGCTGTCAGTATGGGAGCATCATTATATAGAGCGCTTGTTGCTCCTGATGTTCCAGTTGCTACAGTAGAAAACCTAGATAACTACGGATTACTAACCGACATATCTCCTCAAGATAAAAGAAACAGAGTGCTAGATAGATATAAAAAAATGTATTCTCCTATGATTGGTTCAGGACCTGTAATGGATTTCCTTGGACAAACAGGACTTGATGCTATCAAAGGCGCAGATATTTTAAATATTGCACCTTCAAAATATACTTCTTCTGTGGAATATGCTGACAATTCTATTTCTAGAAAACTGAAAGGAATTGCTCAGATACATTTGGCTAATCTGGGAACTCGAGTCTTCTATTGTGACTTAGGTAGCTTTGATACTCATGCTGATCAACTATCTACACATGACAGATTATGGACGTCTGCATCGAGAGCCATTAGAGACTTTTTTGACGACTTAGAAAGCCATGGTGAAGCTGATAATGTAACAATGTTTCTATTCTCTGAATTTGGAAGAAGAGTTTATGACAATGGGGCTGGAACAGATCACGGTGCTGGGGGTGTTTGTTTTGCTATTGGGCCCAATGTAAAAGGTGGGGAATACGGTAACTACCCTTCCATGAATGAATCAAAACTAGATCAGGGTGATTTAGTTCCAGAAATTGATTTCAGAAGTGTTTATTCAACATTAATCGAAGACTGGATGAACCTAGACCCATTGCCAATAGTAGGCGGACAATTCGAGAAACCGGATTTCATAATCAAATAACATACAGGATTTAATTTGCTTACAACATCTATAAAAGGTAGGGCATTTGATTTCAGCAGAATCGTTGGCGGCCGACAATTCCGTGGAATCATATATATCACCTTAGGTTCACAAGATGACATCTATGTAATATTGAGAGACTCTAATGGCCCGGATATTTTAAAAATATCAGTAGGCAATGAACCTGAAGACGAAGAAGTCATCATTTCATTTAAAGACGTAGAAAAAAACAATTTTGTGAATGCTTGGCCATCTTGCGCTACATTCACAAATAACCAATTGTTTGTAACAGACGAACTAAATCATGTTGTTTCAGTATTTGACACAAATGGAAATTTAATCGATTCATTTGGAAAAGAGGGCACAGAATTCAACGAATTTTCAAGACCATCCGGCATTACATCTGATGCAAAAGGAAATCTATATATTGCGGATACTTTAAATCACAGAATTCAAAAACTCACAACAGATGGCGAATTCATCAATTCATGGGGCGAATATGGGACTAACCCAGGTCAGCTCAATTCACCATGGGGTATATGTATTACAAATAGTGGAACATTATTGGTTTGCGACCATAAAAATCATCGGATTCAAGAATTTGATTTAGATGGTAGTTTCATTTCAAGCTTTGGTGATTTTGGTACTTCTCAAAAACAATTGAACCACCCATCTGACATTTCAATTGATTCTGATGGAGATATATATATTTCAGATTGGGCAAATAACAGAGTACAAATTTTTGATCAAACTGGTACTCACTTAACTGAACTAAAAGGCTCCGCAGTAGAATTGTCTAAATGGCAGCGTCAATATATCAATGCTAGCCCAGATGTATACAAAGCAAGAAGAAGAGTAGCTTCTTTAGATCCTGAAACTTATTTTGCGCTTCCCATAAGCGTAACATTTGACCAATCAAAATCTCGCTTACTCGCTGTAGATTCTCAGAGGTGGAGAATTCAAATTTTCAATAAAATTTCAAATTACACAGATCCCCAATTCAACATATAAAATATCTTTTCCACATAAAACTTTTTCTATAAAATCCTACTAAACAATTAAGGTGGCAACATGAATCGAGTCCCGTACTTAAAAAGAGAAGATTTACCAGAATCCAAACATCATATTTTTGATCAAATAGCAAAAACACGAGGAAGAGTTTCACATGTCTTTGCTGCCTTGATGAACAACCCTGACGCTGCTGAAGCTGTTACAAATGTCGGAGAATATATTAGATATAAGTCTCCACTAGATCCTGCGATTCGAGAAACTGCAATTTTAACCACTGC
>CAJWPE010000047.1 GCA_913045625.1 uncultured Chloroflexota bacterium
GGTATAGCAGTAGGTATAGCAGTAGGTATAGCAGTAGGTATAGCAGTAGGTATAGTCGTAGGTATAGCAGTAGGTATAGTCGTTACTTGAGTTGGGATTGTTACCGGTATAGTAGGTATGGGTGTTGAGGTGGACGTGATTTCTTGATTTATAGGCGTAACAGTTACTATAATTTCTTGTGATTCAGAATTACATGCTATGAATAATGAAATTATTGAAATTAGTAGTAATGAACAAATTTTCATATTTATATTATAAAAAATATTCTGTTAATTTAATGAAGTTATTTATCTGAAATTCTCTGCATTATTTGAAGGCACAAAATTTATTTCTTCAAATGAGTTTTTGATATCCCAAAATCTCCATTTATTATTTGACACCCCATAATAGATACCAAATTTCACTTTGTCTTCTGCTTCAATACAGGCTGAAACAAGACGTGCTAAATCATCATGAGTTAATAGTGTTGAAAATTGTCTAGGGTTAGTCGGGGCTGACTCTTTGTTCAATGTTCCTATTCTTAAGCACATTACACTCAATCCGTACTGGTCAGAATAGTGTCTTCCAGCTGCTTCTCCAAATGCTTTGGCAATACCGTATGGGCCATCTGGCCTGATGGGCATGTCAGTAGTAATAAACGGTATATTTTCAGGGTCAATATCAGTGTAGTTTCCAGCTACTATTTCGGAATAAGGGGAATCGGTTTCGTACATGCCAGTTGCATGATTTGAGCTGGCGAAAATATGTCTTTTGACTCCAGAAATTCTAGAAGCTTCTAAAGCGTTAGAGGTACAAATTAAATTGGTTTCATGAATGATGTCCCAGCCACTAAACTGACTGGGGATACTTGCTAAATCAATAACTGTGTCTATTCCTGAAAATGCAGGTAACATTTCGTCTAGTTTTGTACAGTCAGCTTGTAAAGTTGGTGCTAAGTCTGATTTCTTTAAATCAACTCCACTGATTTCATATTTGTTTTGAAGTTTTTGAGTGATTACGCTACCAACTAATCCTGATATTCCAGTGATTAATATTTTTTTCATTTGCAAACCTCATGTTTTTATATTTTATTATATTTTAAGGTGGATTTAATATTTGGGGTATCGGACGATTTAAATTATCCAACTTAGGGATTGTGAAATTATCTATACCCGGTAATGATGATGGTAAAGGGTAAGGTGTAGGTGATGGAGTGGGTATTTCAAAGGTTTTTTCTGGGGTTGGGGTTTCATAAACTATTATTGATGGAGTAGGGGTAGGTGATGGAGTAGGTGTCGGAGTAGGAGTAGGTGTCGGGGTAGGAGTTGGAGTAGGTGTGGTGGTAGGTATCAGGTTAGGTGAAGGGGTAGGGGTTCCAATTAATATTCTTTGAGATAAATTTGTTCCGGGATAACAAGCTGAAAACAAAATTACAATCATCAATGAACATATATAGACCTTCATGGAAAGATTATACAGTTATTGAAAAAGAATCAGCCATACCAAAAAGTATGGCTGATTTAAATATAATTATTCGCTAAATTTATTCATTTGGTTGCTTGAATTGTAATGGAAAATGAAGTCAGAGAGTCTTTCACTTAATTTTTTATTCTCTAATTCAAGATTAGCAATTTGATCATTTTTCGTTTCTAGTTGAGCTTTTAAATCATTGAGTTCTTTAAAAAGATCCACGTTAGAAGTGTCTTTGGATAAAGCTGTTATTTGATTATTAATGATTTCGATTTTTGTATCGATTTCTTTATTGGAATCTTCTGAAATTTTCAGTGCCTTTTCGTTTGCTTTTTCATTTTCTTCACGAAGTGATTCAAATTCACTTCCATACTTTGCCTGAATTTCTTGTTCAAATTTAGTTATTTCTGACAAAACGTCATTATTATCTAAGGCAGAATCTGCAATTTGACCAACAACTAATTGTTCTATAAATTCCATTTTTGTATCAAGCTCTTTAATTGATTCAAAATCAATGTCGAGAGGAGGAGTTAAAGATGCAAAACTTTCCATACTCGCCGTAGGACCTGGCCCGCTGATATCATTAGGAACGTAAAAAGCGCCATTGTTGTCTACAGCAATGCCAGCATAAGCGCCTGGTCTAAAAAAATCATTTGAGGAGCTTGTATAAAGTTGCTCTAGTTCTTGTTGGAACTGTTCCATCATATTTTCTTGATTAGCCTGAATGGATGCCATTTGAGTTAATGAATCAACTATCACTTCTTGGTTCTGTTCCATAATATTTGCATTTGAACTTAAGTCAGAAATTTCATTTGCAATTATTTGTGTTGATACGCTGTTATTGGAATTGATTGGTGTGTTTTCGCCTGAATCAGCTCCCACAGCTAGTCCTGTTGGGGATGCACACGCAATTAGTAATACAGAAAAACTTACGACAGCTAATAATGTTCTTATTAGATTCATCGCCTTCTCCTATTTGTTTTTTTTTATTAATTGTAATTAGAACTATATATTATAATAGAGTGTTTTCACTTGATCAAAGTTTCATGAAAACTATTAGTTTGAAGAAGGGATTGCTACCAAGTCTCCATTACCATCTTTATATTCACCAATTATTAATTTAAAAGTGAAATATGCAGTATGTATAAAGTCTGTTAAAAGGAGTAGGTATCCTAATGGTGCGAAAACAAATAGGAAATAAATGCCCAAAATTAGTAAAGATAAATCAAATACTCCGTGTGCCCATCTTCCAAGATAGAAATGATGAATGCCTACTGTTCCAAATACTGCTGCCAGGCATGCTGAGATGACATAGGATTTTTTAGACATATCTATATCTGTTAAGAAGCTTTGATTGGCAACCCTTGAGAATCTTTGAAAGATCCTGTTGCTATTATGATTAGATCAATTAATACCCAAATTCCTAGCCCGCCTAAAGTTAATATCATTAGAATGCCAGTTACTATGCGGCCTGCATAAAACCTATGAACACCTATTGAACCGAGTAGAATGCATAAAATTAAAGTGGCAACGAAGTTTTTTTCACTATTTCCAGTATTTTCACTGCTCATGTAATTCTCCTGATAAATTTTTAGAAATATATAAAAAATAATCTTGAAAAACAAGCAGTTAAGATATTAATTAACTATTCTATATATCAAATATATCAATAAAACTATAATTCCAATTATGAACGTAGACGCGTTTCTCATTAATCGAGAATAACAGATTTATGAATTTGAAAATTCTATAATCTCTTTGATTTGTATATGTGCTCAGAACGCATTGAGGGTCTATTAACAATTAGTTAACAATTTGGTCCTACCCTAATTAATTACATCAGCGTATTATTATATTACAGGCCTATACTAGTCCTGCCTTATTATCAATAATATTAATACTAGGAAGTACAATGTCACTAAATGCTATTGTTGGTTTTTGCGCTAAGCGTCCGTTTCTCGTAATTGCTATTTGGGTAGCTGTTTTATTATCTTCGTTTTATTTATCTGCAACTTATATTGAAGATGCATTATCTGGTGGTCAAGGAAGTACTATAGATCAAGAATCTGTACTTGCTAGAAAATTAAAAGATGAAAAGTTAGCCTTGCCAAATGCTGTGATGGATGGTCAAGATTCCGCCTCAGAACAGCAAATGCAGGGATCAGGCGAAGACTCTGGTTCAGATAATCTTCTAATTGTTTCTTCAAGCAAATATATTTTTCCGTCAGAAGAATATATTGCTGCTTTGAATGGTTATTTTGAAAGTGTTCAACAAGAGATCAACGCAAATGGAATTAATCAATCTATTGGCACTTTTACTGACTACTATGCTACGCCTTCAGAGGATGGAACCACATTAATGATAGCTGCACCATTTGTTGATGCTAGTTTAGTGGGTCCTCTAGCGCATTTAAATGAAGAATTAAGTAATGATGATTTTGGCTTCTATTTCGTAGGCTTTGCTTCTATTAACCATACATTTCAAGAACTAGCTGAGAAAGATTTGGTTACCGGTGAAACTATTGGAATCTCTGTTGCTATTATTATTTTAGCTCTAGTTTTTGGTTCTGTGGTTTCTGCGATAATCCCAATAATTCTTGCACTTGTTGCTATTTCTATTTCACTCGGAATAATTTCAGTAATGGGTCAATTTGTAGACTTGAACGACTTCGTTCCAAATATAGTTTCTATGATGGGATTGGCAGTAGGGATTGATTATTGTCTTTTTATTCTTTCAAGATATCGTGAAGAACGTGCTACTGGGTTAGAGAAAATAGAAGCTATTGTACGTACAGGAAGTTCTGCAGGAAGAGCTGTAATGTTTAGTGGATTGACAGTCGTTTTGGCTCTTTTAGGAATGTTCATAATTCCTGAAAAAACATTCCAGGCATTTGGAGTTGGTGCAACTGTAGTAGTTTTTGTTGCTGTTTTTGCAGGAGTTACTTTGTTGCCAGCATTAATTGGATTAATGGGAGATAAGGTTAATCTTGTTTATGTACACAGGAAATTTACATTAGTTGCTTTTGCTATAGGGTTTTTAGCCATAGCATTTACTTTGGGAGTAGGTCCTAATTTATTGATTGCTTCTGGTGTTGTGATGGGAATATTAATTATTCTTTCTGTTGCACAAAATTTTGGTATTGCTTCTAATTTATTAACTCCAAAAAATCAATCGCAATCTGGTGAGGGTGGATTTTGGAATGCTATTACTCTTCAAGTAATGCGTAGACCTGTTATAAGTATGGTTTTCGCTGCTGGATTTTTAATGTTTTTGGGATATTTCTATTTTGATCTTGAGAAAGGTCAAACTGGTATTTCAGCCCTTCCAGACGATCAGGCAGTCAAAATTGGATTTACTTTGCTAGATGAAAAATTTGGATTTGGCTCTAACGAAACAGCAAATATTTCTATTGATGCAGATATCCAATCTGAAAGTATTAAAAATGCTATTTCTAAATTAAACGAATCCCTTGATGCTGATGAAGGATTTTTAGCTCCAGATATAAGTTTGTATTCTTCAGTTAATTTTGCAGAATTGTCATCACGAATTCCAGGTGACCCTCAGGATATGACAGCATTAAATTCAATTAGTAGATTGAGAAATGATCTGATACCAAATGCTTTCTCGGGTATTCCTACATCTGACTACACAGTTTATGTTGGTGGAACTACAGCCGATACTGTAGATGCAGTTGAAATGACTGATGATTATTTTCCAATTGTATTAGGACTAGTTCTGACATTAAGCTTCTTACTATTGTTATTTGCTTTCAGGTCCATAACTATATCTATCGCATCAATTGTTATGAATTTATTATCAGTAGCTGCCTCTTATGGGTTATTGGTCTTAGTGTTCCAATATGGGTTTTTGATAGATGTTTTCGGCTTCGTACAAGTTGACCAATTGGAATTCTGGTTGCCACTATTTATGTTTAGTATTTTGTTTGGTCTTTCTATGGATTATCACGTATTTATGTTAAGTAGAATCAAAGAGAATTTTGATGAAACTGGTTCTGCTTCAGATTCAGTAGCTTTTGGTCTTAGAAGGACCGCTAGTATCATTACAGGTGCTGCATTAATAATGGTTGCAGTATTTGGTGGTTTCGCTTTGGGAGACCTATCAATATTTCAACCCATGGGATTTGGATTAGGTGCAGCTGTATTAATTGATGCAACAATTGTTAGGTCTATTTTGGTACCTAGTGTTATGAAATTATTGGGAACTAAAGCCTGGTATTTACCAAGTTGGTTAAATTGGTTGCCAAACATTTCTATTGAAGGTGAACCAACAAAAACTGAATCTAATTAACCTTTTTTAAAGGTAAGATTGAACAAAGTAATATTCCAGCAATAGCAATGCTACCTGCATATATTGAAATGCCGTCAAAATTATATTCAGAATAAATGTAACCTGCGATTATTGGTGACATGAATCCTACTAGTGACATACCTATAAAATTCAATGCGGTTCCGCTTCCTTCGCTTCCAGCAGGGACTCGATCCATAGTTGCTGCAGTAATGATAGGCATTACTGAAAAGAAAAACATTCCTAATAATCCCACCAAAATAATTAACCCTATTCCTTGATCAAATTGGATGAATAAAAATAGATAAATTGCCATTAATATCATGGATATTTGAATAACAATTTTTCTATCGAATTTGTCAGATAAGATTCCCATGATTGGTGTGGATATGATTCCTGCTGCAGTAATAAGAGCAATGTGCCAACCGATTATCAATGCTGAATATCCTAGCTCTTCTTTTAGGTATACAGCTAAAAAAAGCTGGAATGATGAGTGAATACTTGCGCGCATTCCGCCCAGGGATATTAATCCTAATACTACCTTGTCTTTAAGCAGACTTTTAGTTCGGTCTACATATTCATTGAATGACCAATTCGAAGTTGCTTCTGATCCTGCAGATCTCAAAAATAGTAAAACTAATATTCCTGTAGCCATCATAGGAACTACTAGACCAATAGTAACGTTTTCCCATGAAAACCCACTAAATTTAATTAATGATCCTAATGAAATCCCGGAAATTATTCCTCCGATTACGGGAGGCCCTAAAGTGTTACCTATTTGCGCACCTGTTAAGTGCATTGATATGGCAAACCCTTTTTTATCAGGGAATCTTGCAGCTAAAGTTCCAAAAGCTGGAGCATGCCAGAAACTAGTTCCAAATCCTATTAAAGTTACTGAAACTAAAATTAACCAATAAGCTTTTGAGCTTCCTAAAATTAGAAATCCCAAGGAAATACAAAACATTGCAATAGCTAAAAGCCATGCAATTTTTTTTCTGTACATATCTGCCAGAATTCCTGCGGGTATATTGGATAGTCCACTTGATACATTTAATGCGGAAAATATTCCTCCATATGCCACATCAGACATATTGGTAGTAGTTTTTAGTAATGGGCCAATTACTGTGATTGCCCCTTGTCCAAAATGTTTGATTCCGTGTCCCATGGATAACCCTATTAGCAGGCCTACTCTAGAACTTTTAGATGTTTTATTACTCATTAAATTTTTCGTTTAGAATTATACCTTCATCTAATTCAACTCCCAGAGAAGATATGATTCTAGATAGCATTGAGTAATATCCGACAGTGACTATAAAGTCTATAGTCTGCTCTATTCCCAAAAGGTGATCTAGAGCTTGAAATGTTGGTTCACTGACTTGTCCGTTTTTCACTAATTCTTTTGAAGCTTGAATGAAAATACCTTCTTTTGCGGGCAGTCCCATAGCACCTTTTCCTGAAAGTATAGAATCAATCACTTCATCTCTGACACCAACTTTTCTTGCTACAGGCTCATGTTGAGCCCATTCGTATTGGTTTTTCATTTCTTTAGCAGTTGTTAAAATTGCAGTTTCACGAATCGCAGGATCTAGTGGAGGCTTATATCTAATATATTCTCCGAC
>CAJWPE010000048.1 GCA_913045625.1 uncultured Chloroflexota bacterium
AGTTGCTTTGCTTTTTGTTTTGTAATTAATAAAATTACAAATACAGCTAAAGTCATTAAAGCAGCGTTGATTCCAAATCTGCCTCTTCGGCCTGATACGAATATTGCTATTGCTTTTGGAGAAAGTCCGATAGCTATTAAGATTAATATTGCTCCCAATGAAGTTACTATTAATAGCACGTCTGACATTTCATCAAATGTCAGATATAAGCCTCCACCTAATAGTAAAGCAAAAACTCCAGTTACTCCTGATACTAGGCTCCAAAATGAAGTAGATTTGATCAAATTAAATAAAATTGAAAAGTAACTTTTTTCTTGAAATTGGTTCATTATCGCCACCGTCTAGTTTCTAAAGAGCGAATTGTTAGGAATAAGAAAATAATTATCAAACTTAGGAAGAAAATTATATGGCTTGTATCAATGATGCCTCTAGAAAAGTCAGTTAATCTTTGGTCCATTGATAGCGCATTCAAAAAGTTAGCAGCTGTTCCTTCAACAAGTGATGCTACTGCGTCAATAAATGAGAATATGACTAGAATAGCAATTGAAACCACTGCAGCTACAATTTGGTTCCCTGATAGAGATGAACCTAATATCCCAATTGATAAGGCTGCAGCTCCGTGTAATACCAGTCCTAAGTAGGTGCTTAAAATTGGCCCTGTATCAGGTTGCCCAAATAAATATAGTAATAAAACGTAATATAAAGTGGCTGATTGAATAAATAAAAGCATAAATAAACTAGCTAAATATTTCCCCACAACTACTTCCCATTCTCTTACTGGGGAAGTCAATAATAATTCGAGTGTACCTAATTTTTGTTCTTCTGAAAGCAATTTCATTGTAATTAATGGGGCTAAAAATATAATAAAAGACCCTGACCAATTTGATATTCCTCTAACACTAGCTTCAGCAAAAGGTCTAGTAATATCAAATACGAAGAAAACCCCAGTAAGTACCAAAAACATCGCTCCTACTATATATGCAGAGGGAGTTGAAAAGTAAGACCGTGTCTCTCTAAAAGTTATTGCAATTAAATTTTTCAATTAATATTTCCTGGTATTTAGTCTTCGTGTACAGTAATTTTTAAAAATATTTCTTCAAGTGACATGCCAATAGATTGAAGTTTTAGAAGTTCCCATTGATTTTCCAATACAACAGAAGCTAATTGAGATCGGATTTCTGATCCAACATCAACCGATATTTGATATCTGTGATAACCACTGCCAGTAATTGGTACTCTTTCAACTGCATTGACATGTTCCACCTTTTCTAATACTGGAATAATTTCTTGATTAGGTCCTTTTATTTCTATTTCAACTCTTTCTACTCCCGATAGATTCGTCCCCAAGTTTTTTGGGTTATCTACAGCAGCAATTTGACCTTCATTGATAATGATTACTCTGTCACAAATCATGCTGACTTCGGGTAAAATGTGGGAACTTAAAATTAAAGTATGAGCCTCTCCCAAACCTTTGATTAACTGCCTAGTTTCAACTACTTGAATTGGGTCAATACCAATAGTTGGTTCGTCCAAAACTAGAACATCTGGTTCATGAAGAATTGCCTGACTAATTCCAACTCTTTGTTTATAACCCTTAGATAGTTTACCTATAATAGTTTTGTAATAATCTTGAAGGCTACAAATTTCAACTACTTCAGAAATTCTTTTTGTAATTTGTTTTGAATTCATTCCACGGATTTGACCCATGAATGAAAGATATTCGTAGACATTCATTTCTAAATATAAAGGGACTGTTTCTGGAAGATAACCTATGTGTTTCCTGGCATTCAACGATTCTTCTAGGATGTCAAATCCTGCAATCTCTACTGTTCCTGAAGAAGGTGGCATAAATCCAGTAAGGATTTTCATTGTTGTGGATTTACCTGCACCATTAGGCCCTAGAAATCCTAAAATTTCACCTTTAGGAACTTCAAAGCTCAAGTCAGTGATAGCAGGGAACTCACCATAAAATTTTGTAACGTTGTCTACTTTTATCATTTATAAAGATTATTAATATTTAATTACTAGCTTCAAATAGTAATTCAATAAAAAATTATGTTCAAGCAGAAACAATAGGTTAGCATGATAAAATTCCCTTTATAGAGAGAAAAACTTGAAAAATGAACAAATTTATCTAGATCATGCTGCAACAACACCATTAAGAAAAGAGGTGTTGGATTCCATGATGCCATTTTTAGAAACTGATTTTGGAAACCCATCAGCTCTGTACCAGCAAGGTCAAATTGCTAGAAAAGCTGTAGATGAATCGAGAGAATTAATGGGAGGAATTCTTGGAGCAAGAGTAGGTGAAATTGTAATAACCAGCGGTGGGACTGAATCTGATAACGCTGCTATCAAAAGTTCGGCGTTAGCGATGAGAAATTTTGGTAATCACATTATTACTTCCCAAATTGAGCATGAAGCTGTTTTGAATTCTTGTGAACAATTGATAGATTTTGGATTTGATATCACCTTTTTGCCTGTCGATTGTCAAGGTTTTATCAATACTGAGGATTTGATTAAAGAAATTCGTTCTGAGACAGTTTTAATTAGTCTTATGATGGCAAATAATGAAATCGGTACTATACAACCCATAAAAGATATCTCACAAAAAATTAAATTAGAATCACAAAAAATTGGACATCAGATCATATTTCATACTGATGCTGTCCAATGTGTAGGTTCTTTAGACGTAGATTTCCGAGATTTAGAAGTTGATTTGTTGAGTCTATCTGCCCATAAATTTCAAGGCCCTAGAGGTGTTGGGGCTTTATTGATCAAGCGAAACACTCCATTTTTACCATTAATGACAGGTGGTGGCCAAGAAAGAGATCGTCGTTCTGGAACTGAAAATGTAGCTGGAATTGTAGGAATGGCTAAAGCCTTACAATTATCTAATGTAAACAAAGATCTAGTTAATAAAAACTTAATTGTTTTAAGAGATAGGATAATTAAAGGGGTTTTGAATTCAGTTGAAGGTAGTGTTTTGAATGGACATCCTACTCAAAGACTTCCTAATAACGCTAATTTTTCCTTTGAATCTGTAGAAGGTGAACCTATATTACTTGGTTTAGATTTTGCTGGAATTTCAGCTTCGAGTGGAAGTGCTTGTTCGGCTTCAGTGAATAAGCCTTCTCATGTTTTGTTAGCAATTGGCAGAAGTAATGAGCTTGCACAAAGTGCTTTGAGAGTTACTTTGGGTCCAAGCAATACTGAGGAAGAGGTAGAATACTTTTTAAAAACACTACCAGAAATAATCAATAAATTAAAATCTATGCCATCATTACAAAAATCTTGATTTGAATGTTATTGATTGAAAATTAATTGTTCGGTACGATGTTAATTTATACGATGGGTGAAAAATGAAGATTTATATTTGTTTATTAATTTCAGCGATTTTTTTAGTGGCTTGTGAGTCGATTGAAGATATCAATCCCTTATCAGGAGAATCTAGAGAATATCCATTTGCTTCTGCAGGTAGGAACATAGAAGTTCATGCCAAAGAGCCAGTAGTTGTTGATATAGCATACTTTACAGATTCAGTTACTGATTCTAATGGTGTATTAGTCTCTAAAAAATTCGAATTGACTCCATCAGCTTCAAATAAACAACTTGTTTTGCTGGATTTAATGATAGTAAACAGGTCTAGTACTGTCATACCCATGCTTTTTGATGAAGATGCAGTCAGAATAGGGGACCGCAGAGGTAAGCGAATAGAAGCATCAAATCCATATCAAATCTCAAAAGAATTAAATTTAGGCACTGAGATAGTTGGCACTGAAGTTAATCAACTTGTGTGGGGAGATATTGAGTTACCTCGTCAGACTCAAATTGGTGGAACCATGATTTTTGAAGTTCCTAAAGGATTGCTACTAGGTACTTTGTTTTGGGATGAGATAGAATTCATTCCAATAGATTATATTGATTACAATAAAAATAAATAAGGAGTAGGTATGTCAGAAGCTGTAGAAATAACAGATGAAAATTTTCAACAAGAGGTACTAAACTCTGATACTCCAGTATTGGTAGATTTTTGGGCTGACTGGTGCCAACCATGCAAAATGATAGCTCCAGTTGTAGAGCAAATTGCTGAAGAATATGACGGTAAGGTCAAAATAGGAAAATTAGATGTTGATAGTAATCAACAGACCTCTCAAGCTATGGGGATTAGAGGAATTCCTGCATTAATTATTTTTAATAACGGTAAACCTGTTGATCAAATCATAGGTGTTGTTCCAAAATCAATAATTCAGAAAAAAATAGATGAGGTTTTAGCCTCTTAGTTTTGGGGGCGGATGGGGCCTGGTGGTCCCCGCGGACTTCAAATCCGTTGGCAGCGGTCCTTCGATTGGTGCGGTGGGTTCGACTCCCTCGCGCTCCCGCCACATTGGTGAAATTTTATGGGAAAGAAATATTGGTTAATGAAATCTGAACCAGATGATTATTCTATTGATGATTTGATAAATGAAGAAAATTCTACTGCAGAATGGGATGGTGTAAGAAATTATCAAGCTAGAAATTTTCTCAGAGACCAAATTAAAATTGGAGATGAAATTCTTTATTACCATTCAAATTCCAAACCATCAGGAGTAGTAGGTACTGCTGAGGTTGTTAAAAATGGTTATCCTGATTTTACAGCTTGGGACCCAAATTCAAAGCACCCTGATCCTAAAAGTACTATTGAGTCACCAATTTGGTACATGGTAGATATTAAGGCTACCAAAAAATTTAAAAAAATCATTTCTTTACAACAAATTAAGCAAATTCCTGAATTAGCACAAATGGTACTAGTAAAAAATTCTAGACTTTCTGTTCAGCCTGTTACTCATGCAGAATTTGAAATGATTTGTCAAATTGGTTCAAAAATTAGCAACATTTAACTTTGAATAAATTCTATCCAATTACCTTCTGGGTCTTGACAGTAACAAATCCCTTTTTCTCTACCATCTTCAGAAATGCTCATAATAGGTGGCGTGACAAATTTAATCCCTTTAGAAACTAGATCTTTGTGTAGGTCTTGTATTTTTTCGACATTGAAACATATGTGAGATGCTCCTAATTGATGTCTATCCAAATGTCCTGAAGGACTTCTAGGATTAATGAAATATACTAATTCAAGGGTATGTTCTCCTCCTTTGCCCACAAAAATCAAAGTTCTGTGAGCTCCAGGAATTCCCGTATGATCACCACTGTCTGGTGCTAGGCTATCTACTTCACGTTCTATTTTTAGTCCTAAATCATCTCTATAAAAAGAAATCATTTTTTCCAAATTTTGTACTACAAATCCAGAATGATTAAATCCTGTAATCATGCTTCCCCCACTCTAATAAAATAATTGCAAATAATATGTATGAAATGTACCCTACACACATGGAAAAAATTAAACAAATATTTCGAATCCCCTATATTTGGGGAGGTTTTGCATTATTGAATGGATTGGTTTTTGCAGCTCAATCTATTTCTGTCTGGATTGTTGCGATTTTGATGTTAGCATTTTTAGCATTTTTGAAAATTCAAGGTGAAGCTCAACAATCTACTGAAGGCAAAATATTTGCAGGCGGACCATTGATTATGGTCGGATGGATTATAGGGTTTTCTGTCCGAGGAATAATTTTATAGAAGTATTCTTGTTTGGTATAAAAAAAACTACGGTTATTTTTGATTTTGTGTACAAATACACCTTTTTTTGTTTTAAAGCGCTCTATGCCCCGAAAATTGAAGATTCTAGTAGATTTATGGAATTTATAGGCAATTCGCAGGTGTAGTTGTTACAAATAAATACTGTGGCCTTATCTTCTTCAGGTACCCTTTCTTGGAATAGGGGAGATAATATTTTTGTATCTTCTCTATGTTTTGGGAATGAGGAATTTCCTACTATTACTTTGTTTGGTAAAAATTTTTTGTATAGAATTTTTTGCATTTGGGAAACAGAAGGCAAATCGTACGATATCAAGCAAACTTGAACAGTGTCGTTATTATGCATTAGTAAAACTTTCAACCAATTTGAAAACCCACTTGGAAATTCGCCAATCAAGTGACCGATAATAGAATATTGGGATATTAATATATTTAAATAGCTTTTGTTGTTAGTTATAGAGTGTAGTTTTTGTAGTGCTTTGACGGCCTCTGAGATACCGGAAGGGGTGGCATTATCGTAAAAATTAATGGGCTCAGTAATTAATTGTTCTCCATGGGTTGGTGAGTCTACAAAAACTTTCTTTTGGGGGTCGTAAAAGTCCTGGATCATCTTGTCAGTGAGTTCAATGGCTTTGTGTAACCATGAAGGGTCAAGTGTTGCTTCATGGAGTGTGATTATTGTGTTTATTAAAGAAGAATAGTCTTCTAAAAACGCATATCCTGACACCTTATTTTGTTTAAACGACCTAAACAGACCGTTATTGTTATTTGAGATTTGCAAGATTGATTTTGTGTTTAATTTTGCAATATTAAGGTGATTTTCTATTCCCAAGTACAAGTATGAAGTCAAGAATGCATTGCTGGTAATAGCGTTCCATGAAGTGATGTGTTTTTCATCTGTAAACGGATATGTTCTTTCGGATCTTAGTGCGTTTAATTTTGATCTTATGGTTTTTAAATGGGGGTTTTCTGTAAGGAATCCATCGTTGGGGTTAGAGGTCGAATATCTCAGTATGTTTTTGTTTTCAAAGTTACCTTCATCAGTGATATCAAAGTTTTTGTGAAGAATTAGAAGTTCTTCAGGGGTTAGGTGTTGTGAAATATATTTTTTGTCCCATGTGTAATATTTCCCCTCTTCACCATCAGTGTCAGCGTCTTGTGCAGTGTAGAAAAGGAATGTTTTCGGGTCCATCATTTCTCTTTCTATATATGAGAGGATATCCATTGCTGCATTTTTAAATTTAATGTTATTGGAGATGGTAAAGCATTGGATTAATGCCGGCACTATTAATGCATTGTCGTAAAGCATTTTTTCAAAATGAGGAATGGTCCAGGATGGTTCTGTGGAGTATCTGTGAATTCCTCCCCCAATGTGGTCATAGATCCCTCCAGAAATTATTGAGTTTAATGAGTGTTCTACCATTTTTATTGCTTCTGAGTTTGGGTTGTAAAAATGATTATATACTCTCAAATATAGGAAATTTCTATTATGATACTGGAAGGATTGATTATGCTAAAAAATGTCATGAAGAGGCTATTAAATCTAATCCAAATAATATTAATTCACTAAATCAATTAGGTCTGTGCTTTTCTAATCAAGGTAAAGATAAAGAAGCTATTGAATATTATAAAAAGTCATTAAATATTAATGATAAAGATGTATCGACTCACGTAAATATAGCAAATTCTTATAGAAACCTGGGG
>CAJWPE010000049.1 GCA_913045625.1 uncultured Chloroflexota bacterium
CTATCATAAGTTGATCTCTGAAAACTTTTGCAATAATTGAAGCAGCAGCTATTGAAGTCGAAATTTGATCTCCTTTGATAATCGCAGAGTATGGAATATTGAATTCATCTAATTTAATTGCATCTACTAACAAGTGTTGAGGTGTGATTAATGAATTTTCTATACATCTTTTCATAGCAAGTTTAGTTGCTCCAACAATTCCGATTTGATCAATTTCATCAGATTCTGCAATAGCAACTTCAGCAACTAACGCATGTTTATAAATCAAATCAGAGAGAAATTCGCGTTTAGAAGAGGATAGTTTTTTACTATCATTTATATCCACTAAAAGTGTTCTATCAATTTCTGGAGAAAAAACAACTAATCCAGCAGCAACTGGACCCGCCAAACATCCTCTGCCAACCTCATCCAATCCTGCTATATATTGTGTACCTTGTTGAAAAAGATTATCTTCTAATTCAAATCCTGGAGACAATTAAATGTTACTCAATACACGAGCAGGCTGAGAAACATTTTCAATTATTCCACCACCTATTAATTCATTTTCTTGATAAAAAACAACTGGCTGACCAGGAGTAATAGCCCTTTGAGGATTTTCAAACTCTATTATAGCTTCGGTTTCTGTAATTCTTACTTTTGCAGATTCATCAGAAGCTTTATACCTGATTTTTGCTGTAACTTGAATTTCTGAACCTAATTCAAAGTCTCTAGTGAAACTAAGTTTATTGGCTACAAATGTAGTTTTCATTAAATCTTCTTCTAAACCTAAGGTAACATTAAAGTTATTTGGGTCTATGTCTACTACAAATCTTGGTTGACCATCGTTGGATATAAATCCTAATTTACGCCTTTGGCCTATGGTAAAGAATTGAATACCTGGATGTTCACCAATTTCGTTTCCTGACATATCAATAAATTTCCCTGGTTTAGGTTCTAATCTATCTTTAATAAATTCTCGATAATTACCACTTGGAATAAAACATATTTCTTGACTATCAGGTTTATCTGCTACAGGAAGATTTGCATCTAAAGCAAATTGTCTAATTTTATCTTTAGGATATAAACCAACTGGAAACTTCAATTTAGATAACTCTTCTTGTTTAAGGGTAAACAAAACATAAGATTGATCTTTATGAGAATCAACTCCTTTCATCAATGAAAAATGGTTTTCTGATTCCTTGATCTGTGCGTAATGACCAGTAGCAATATAGTCAGCGTCTAAAAACATAGCCCTTCGAAGAAGAAAATCAAATTTAATTTTGTCATTGCATGCAAAACATGGATGAGGAGTCCTTCCAGAATCGTATTCATTTAAAAAATAATTTACAACATGCTCTTGGAATTCTTTTTCAAAATTCACAAAATAATGAGGAATATCCAAAATTTGGCAAACACGTCTTGCGTCATCAACATCTTCAACAGAACAACACCTATTGTTTTCTCCGTACTCCGATGAAGAATCTTGAGACCATAGCCTCAAAGTCATTCCTACAACATCATATCCATCATTTTTTAACAATAGTGCAGCCACAGAAGAATCCACTCCTCCACTCATAGCCACAATTACTTTTTCTTTTTTCATTTACATCCTCATTTTTTATGTAGATATATCATACTTCATATCTACGTAATATAATGATTTAATGAATACAGAATTCAAATCCCAAGAAGACTCTGGATTAAAATATGCTAATCTAGCTTACGAAATTGCTGATGACATACAAGCAGAAAATATTGCACGGTTTGATATTAGTACAGATTGTTTTTACACAGATTTTGCAGTCATAATGACTTCCCAGTCATCCACTCATTCAAGAGCAATATGCGAAAAAATCGAATCTTCTCTGAAATCTCAAGGGACAAAACTTCATCACAAAGAAGGGGACCATAAATCAGGATGGATTCTTTTGGATTATCATGATTTAGTAATACATATTTTTGACAAAGATGCTAGAGATTTTTACGGAATTGAGCATGTTTGGCCTAATAGAATTCAAATAGGTCCAATTACTCTATAATCCATTCATCCAAAGCTCTGTTGAATGACAGAATCTCACTCTCATCAAAAAATATCCCTAATTCTCTCTTTGCTGAATCAGTAGAATCAGAACCATGAATTAAGTTCATACCTATAGTCATTCCAAAATCACCTCTAATAGTGCCTGGTGCAGCATCTTGTGGATTAGTAGATCCCATTAAATTCCGTGATACATCAACAGCATTGTCTCCCTCTACAGCCAAAGCTACCAGAGGAGATGATGTAATAAAATCAACCAGTGAACCAAAAAAAGGTTTCCCTACATGTTCGGCATAGTGTTCATTAGCTATTTTGTCTGAAGCTTGCATTAACTTCATCCCTACTATTTTAAGCCCTTTTCTTTCCAACCTATTGATAATCTCTCCTATAAGACCTCTTTGAACACCATCTGGCTTTATTAATATTAATGTAGTTTCCAATCTTCACCTTCTATGAATTATTTTTTTCAGCTGAACTTATTTGTGCACTAGTAATGTATACAGGCTCTAATAGTGACAGATCATCAGACATATTTATTCTAACCTTTTCATATCCCAATCTACACAAAATTTCGGGGTTTCTTGAAGGCAATTCATTTTTTGCATGATTGAATTTCACGGGAAATTCGTTTTGTTCCAAAATTTGATTTACCCCTTCTCCACAATAAAAAATATGTTCCTGTACTTGTTTCACAAATTCATCTATTAGAGAAACTTTTATAGGAGAAGATAAAATATTATTATTATATTCAGCTACATATACACGATTTCTACCAGCAGGAATTAAAGCAATAATTTTGTCATAATTTTGTATAAATGGATCTATTTCAATTTCAGTAGTCGAGATTCCAACAATTGGTATATTTAAACCAAAAGATAATGTTTTAGCTGTACTCATTCCTACTCTAAGAGCACTAAATGCTCCGGGACCTTTAGCAACAAAAATGGCCTCCAAATCTTCAATTTCAATAGATTTGGATTCTAATAATTTCAGAATTGAAGGAACCAACTCTACTGAATGATTTCTTTGTGATTTCCATGATAATTTTTCTATAAGTTGCCCTTCTTTAGATATAGCAACAGACGCAAATCGCGTAGAGGTGTCTATACTCAATTCCATTATTAAAATTCACCTTTTAATTTTTCTTTTAATTCTTTAAAAGACTCTGTATTGAAATTAAAACTAAATTTCCTAGATGTTTCTGACAAGGTTTCAATCCTAATCATTAAACTATCCTTAGGAAAAAATTCGTCTCCCTTATCAGCCCACTCTATTACACATACACCATCACCATATAAATACTCATCCAAAAATAATCTATCAATACTTTCAGATGTATCTAATCTATAAAGATCCATATGGTAAATAGGAAAATCAGCATGATACTCTGTGATAAGTACAAATGTAGGACTTCTTACAAAATCAGAACATCCTAATCCATTTACGATTCCTTGTGTCAGTTTAGTTTTACCCGCTCCCAAATCACCTACCAATAAAACAACATCTCCAATAGCAATGTTTTCTCCGATCACATTACCAATTTGAATAGTAACTTCTTCACTGTTGCTATTTATACAAAATCTATTATTAAATTCCATTTGACTCTCTTGAGTTCGAATCTGCTATTGTTAGTTAATAATTTATCATGAGGGGGCCCATGCAAACTACAGAACACTTTGGCGATCATTTACCTTATATAGTCTCAACTCCAGACGAAACAGATCTCGATAAAAATTATGATGTGGTTATTTTACTGCATGGATACGGTGCCAGCATGTATGACTTGGTAGGAATAGCTCCCGCTATCAATCAAGAAGATTATATTTATGTATTCCTCAATGCTCCAATTGAACTGAACATAGGTTATGGCCAAACAGGTTATGCATGGATTCCAATAGGTGATTCATCAGAAATCAATCAAATTGCCGAAGTGATAAACAAATCAATCGAGGAATTCATAAATAATACAGAATATAAAATTGGGAGTTTGTATATAGGAGGATTTTCACAGGGTGGTATGATGACTATACACGTAGGATTAGCTTCCAGTATCTCATTTGAGGGCGCAATAATTTTAAGCTCTAGGATGTATCCACAACACAACATAGAATTATCAGTGAATAATCCTGATACAACTAAAATATTCATGGCTCATGGAATTCAAGACTCAGTTTTGCCTGTTGAGGACGGGAGAAACACAAAAAACCATTTAATTCAAATGGGATTTGATTTGGAATATCACGAATACAACATAGGGCACGAAATTAATCTTGAAGTCCTTGAAGATTTAAGTAATTGGCTAAAATAACCTATTGCAAGTTTTCGTGAAGCAAAAAATCAAAATCACAACCCTGATCTGCCTGTAAAATATGGCGAGCATGTAACCATTTGAATCCTCTTTTAAATTGAGGCCCTTCATAAATTTTTTCAGAAACCCTTGAATTCATTTCATCTTCTGAAATCAACAAATTCAGTTTTCGGTTTGGGACATCAATTTCAATCATGTCTCCATTTCTGACTGCAGAAAGAGGTCCTCCATTTGCTGATTCAGGAGTAACATGTACCACCACTGTACCAAATGCAGTTCCACTCATTCTTGCGTCACTAAGACGTACCATATCCCTAATTCCCGTTGCTAAAATTTTTTTAGGTATCGGTAAAAATCCCCATTCAGGAATTCCAGGAGCACCAACTGGACCACTATTTTTCATTACCAAAACATCTTCAGGAGAAACATCTAAATCAGGATCATCAATTCTTGCAGCTAGGTCATCGTGATCTTCAAAAACTACAGCTTTACCTTTATGGACCATCAACTCGCTAGAGGCAGCAGTAGGTTTTATTATTGCCCCAGTTGGAGCTAGGTTCCCTTTTAGTACTGCAAGACCTCCTTCTGGATCTAAAGCATTATCTACTGAGCGAATGATGTCATCATTATGAACAAAGCCTCCAATAATGTTGTCACCTAAAGATTTACCTGTAATTGTTTCAGCGTCTAAATGAAGTAAATGAGATATTCTTTGCATCATTGCAGGAACTCCTCCTGCATAATAAAAATCTTCCATCAAGTATTTTCCAGAAGGCTTGAGATTTAAAATAAATGGTGTAGTTTTAGCCAAATCGTCAAAAAGTTGCAATGGTAATTTGATTCCTACTCTACCTGCTATGGCTATTAAATGAATAATTGAATTAGTAGATCCACCAATAGCATGAATACACCTAATCGCGTTTTCTATAGATTGTTGATTAATTAATTTGGAAGGAATTAAATCAGTTCCAACAATACGTACTGCTTGGCGACCAGCCTCTTCAGCTAATTGCTTTCTACGTGAATCAACGGCTGGAATAGCTGCATTTCCAGGTAGAGCTAACCCTAGTGCTTCTCCTATAGTTGCCATAGTTGAAGCAGTCCCCATAGTCATACAATGCCCATTACTTCGAACAATGCAACTTTGCAATTCAGCCCAATCATCCTCAGTAATATTTCCAGCCCGTAATTCAATCTCATAACGCCTGCAATCAGTACAAGACCCTAATTCTTCACCTTTCCAATTCCCTTTCAGTTGAGGTCCACCCGTAACCAAAATAGTAGGAATATTTGCACTAGCAGCTCCCATCAACAAACCTGGAGTAGTCTTATCACATCCTCCTAACAATACAACAGCATCCAAAGGATTTGCTGTAATAGACTCTTCTACATCCATACTTAATAAGTTTCTATAAAGCATAGTGGTAGGTTTCATATTCACTTCACCTAATGACATCACAGGGAATTCCATTGGAAACCCTCCCATCTGCCAAACACCTCTTTTAACGGCTTCAGCTAAGTCTCTCAAATGTGAATTACAATGGGTTAACTCACTCCAAGTGTTACATATACCAATGATAGGCTTTCCTTCATATGATTCTTCTGAAAAACCTTCAGCTTTGAAAGCTGCTCTTCTCATCCAACCGTATAATTCAGGAGTATCAAACCATTCTCTACTTCTATTAACTTCAGAAACTTTTTCCATTTTTTCCTCCTTGAATCCTTTATTCGCTTTGAGTATCTGATGGGGGGGAATAAAAATCTGAAATGACCGATTTTAATTCATTATAAGTAGGAGGTGAAATATAAAATACCTGGAGATCTGAAGGGAATTGAATTTTATGATCCTCTGAGATAAACAATAACCCAACTTCATTATCTTTAATATTTTGATCAATTATTTTAGCTATATGTTGATTGCGATCATTAATAGTTTTTTCAAAAGATTCTGAGATAAGTTTATAAACTTCTTGACTAATTAGCCCAACAGATAAACATCTTTGTAAATCCATCATTTGAAATAATAATTGCTGATCATCAGTGGCTATAAATTTTCCACTAGACTCGCAAATACGCTCACAGATATGCTTATGTTGTGGCGATATAGTATCAAGTGCAGCTATGGCATTCTCATCGGAATCATGGATCAATTCATGAAATATATAACGAACAGGCCCCAAAGATTTTTCAAGTGACTCAATGTTGTCTTGAATTTGATTCCTATGTTTAGTTAAAAGAGAAGCATTTGTTTCTTGAATCTCAGGGGGGGTCGGAAGATTGGGAACAAGAAATAATTTTCTTTTATTTTCAAAATTCTGCGCGTCTGCTTTTCCTGTAGATCCTAAAGTAGCCATCAAATCTCCTAAATAATCTCTGAAAAGTAATAGAGGTTAATGTTTGTAAAGAATCCGGGCCACGGTAATAGCTCTCATTCCAAAGGAAAGGCCACCGCAGGTGTTTCATCCCGGATCCAAATACCAATAGAAAAACGCTAAGTAATCAAGCGTTAGGGGTATAATAGTCTCATAACAAAAATCATTTATCAATATAATCGCAGGTCATCAATGGGTAATATCTTCGGACAAGCATTTAAAATCACTACTTGGGGAGAATCTCATGGAGATGCTGTAGGGGTGGTAATTGATGGGTGCCCACCAGGTTTAAAAATTTCTATAGAAGAAATTCAAAATG
>CAJWPE010000050.1 GCA_913045625.1 uncultured Chloroflexota bacterium
CCACATTTCTGCTACTTGTAAATTTTTGGCTGTTTTATATTCTATCCACATATTTTCAATTCTTTAATTTATTTGAATCTGTCAGTAAAACGGACTGATGTGTTCTGTATATAGCTATAATAATTGCTAATCCCAGTGCTACTTCTGCTGCTGCTACTGTGATTATAAAGATAGTGAATATTTGTCCTGTCAGTAGGTATTGGACAACATTTTCTCCAGAATGAGTAGTCATTAGGTAAGGGACGGTATATCTAGACAAAGCAACTGCAGTTACATTTATTCCGTTAAACATCAATTCAAGTGACATTAGTACTGCAATCGAATGCTTTTTTGATAGAACCCCATACAATCCTATCGAAAATAATATCGCTCCAATGATTAAAAATCTTTCTAGTGTCATTTTTTCTCTCTCACTAAAGCTAGAGCTCCTAAAACGGCAGCTAAAAGTAGAACTCCTACCATTTCAAATGCCAAAACATATTCTGTTAACAACATTTTTGATAGGGAAGGAATAGAATTTTGAACTGTAGCTATGATTTCATCTGTTTGGTTTTGAGGGAATGATCTAGAATCAATCAATTGCCAATCTGTGGAAGTGATTAGAGAGATTGCTAAAAGCATAAATCCTAAAGCTACCATAGATACTAATATTCTCATGTAATGGGATTGGTTACTGATTTCAATTTCTCTAGTCATCAAAATAGCAAAAATAATTAATACAGAAATTGCTCCGACATATATCATTAGTTGGATACCTGCAAGAAATTCAGCGCCTAATAAAATAAAAAGACCGGCTACTCCTAAAAATGTAAGTATTAAGAATAAAGAAGCTCGAAATAAATCTCGAATTTGAACTACAGCAATTGCAGACAATATTGTAGAAATAGAAATAACCCAAAAAGAAATTTCAACCGTTAAAGAACTAGCAATTCCATCTGAAATCATCTTTTTGCCCACCTTTCGGATTGATCGTCTTGAGAGGGTTTTTCATGTCTGCCAACTTTTCTCCAGTCAGCAGTATCTCCTGAGATAGGATCATGGCCTTGATTGACTAGTTGAGGGCGAAACCATGTACTAGGCTTTTTTTCTGCAGATTTAAGTTTGTTGATATCTATCACTAAATTAGATCTTTGGTATTGAGCTTCTTCAAATCCGCTTCCCATGTGTAAAGCATCATATGGGCAGGCTTCTACGCATAATCCACAAAACATACATCTGCCAATATCTATATCAAAAACTTCTAAGTCGTAACTTTGTCCTTCTTGAGAATTTACACCACTAGTTCCGGTCACAATTTTTATGATTCCTAATGGACAGTATTTTGCACAACTAGCACAACCAGTACAACGATTGTCATACCACGCAAATTCTTCACCCCTGAAATTTGGGTGTTGAGGTAATTTTTCTTCAACGTTAACAAGGCCCACAAATGATTTTATTGTAGTAATGGGGTTTTTAGCTATGAAAGTAAAAGTGTTAGATTTATTGATTTTAGCCAAATCCCAAGGGGTAGCACGTTTGTTAGGATATTGGTAAATATTAAATTGCCTATTAGGAATTACAAGATTCTTCATAGTAATTCCCAAGCCTTTTATTAATCCTAATCCATACATTATTTTTCTCCTTTTGGCTGCATATTAGCCAATGGTGACGGTACTGGATCTGGCCTGTCATAATTTCGTTTACCCAAAAAGTTCGCCAAAACTAGTAAAGTAATAATAGTGAATACCCAGTTAATTCCTGCCATGATTAACATGTCTTGAGGCGTTAGTAGGCCGGTAACTGGATCCATTAATACAGCCACTTCTATAGCAATTAAGAAAATATTTATAAATCCTAATTCCATTAAAATTTTCCATGCAAAACCCATAATTTGATCAATTCTAAGTCTTGGCCATGTTGAACGAATCCATAATAGTATAAAAATCACCACAAACATTTTAAGAATAAACCAAATTTGCCCCGGTAAGAAATCAAATCCTTGAGATCCTCCCAAAAATAGTGTTGTAACTACTGCAGATGTGACTATGGGAGCCATAAATTCTGCTAAAAATAGAATCGCAAATTTAATTCCACTGAATTCAGTGTTATATCCAGATCCTAATTCTGATTCTGCTTCAATTTGATCAAATGGAGTTCTACTCATTTCTGCAGTAGCTGCTGCCATAAACACAAAAAAGCCCATGGGCATAACTACTATGAACCAAATATCTTGTTTTGCTACAATTTCTGTCATAGCTAATGATCCAGAAATCAGAAGAACGCTAGTAATTCCTAAAGCCATAGGTATTTCATAACTTATGAGCATGGCTGCTCCTCGCATAGAACCAAGAATTGCATATTTATTTCTTGATCCCCATCCAGCCATAAAAATAGCAATTGAATTAACAGAAGTGATACCAACTATGAAAAGAATTCCAATATTTAATGTAGCTAAAAAGCTAGAATCATCAATAGGAATTACTGTAATAATTAATAAAGTAGGTGCAAGTAATGCGATAGGAGCTATTGTAAAAACTGGCTTGTCTGCTTCAGTTGGGACAGTGTCTTCTTTCATAATCAGCTTGATAACATCTGCAAATGGTTGTCCTAATCCAAAGGGTCCATTTCTGTTAGGACCTCTTCTAACCTGAAATCTAGCAATTGTTCTACGTTCAAACCAAGTGTAAAAAGCTGTAGATAAAACTAACAGATTAATGGCTAAAAATGATAATGATCCGCCTGCAGCTAAATACGACATCCATGACGCAGAATTTGAAAATCCTAATGATTCAAATATTTTGTAAAACATGTCATAGAAAGAGTAAAAGTCAATTAAATGATAAAAAGAGGTGTTCATTATCTGTCAACCTCTCCTAATACTATGTCTATCGATCCTAAAATAGTTATAAGATCTCCCATTTTCCAACCTAGCATCATTTTTCTGAGTGGAGTTAAGTTAATAAAAGATGGTGCTCGGACTTTACAACGATATGGAGATACTCCACCGTCACTTATTAAGTAAAACCCTAATTCTCCTTTAGGGCCTTCAACAGATTGATAAGTTTCGCCAGGTTTTGGTCGTACAAAATATGGTACATCTGCTCTAATAGAACCTTTTTCTATTTGCTGAATGCATTGTGTGATGATTTTGACACTTTCTTGCATTTCCAACAATCTGACATGAAATCTATCGTAAGTGTCTCCTTCAACACCAATAGGAACTTCAAAATTAATTCTGTCATAAATTTCGTAGGGGTTTGCTTTTCTTAAGTCCCACTTGACCCTAGATGCCCTAAGGATTGGTCCTGTTACCCCATAATCTATAGCATCTTCATCAGATAATATTCCCACTGATCTAGTTCTTGCTAATACTATTTCGTTTTTAGAAATCAACGTTTCTAGTTCATCTAAGTAATGAGGTAATTCATCAATCAGAATATCTAGCGAATTCCAAAAATCTGAGTCAGCATCCTGAAAAACCCCTCCGGGTCTCATATAACTTAGTGTGATTCTTGCACCACAAAGAATTTCAAATAGATCTAGGATTTTCTCTCTTTCTCTAAAGCAATAAATTAAAGGAGTGGCTAGCGCACCAATATCGTTTAGTAGAAATCCAGTTGCCATTAAATGGCTAGCTATTCTTTGAAGTTCTGCACAAATTACTCGAATGTATTGAGCTCTTTCGGGTACTTCTATCCCTGACAATTCTTCAACAGTTCGAACATATGCAAGGTTGTTTGACATACTGGCTACATAATCCATTCTGTCAGTCAATGTAACAATTTGAGTGTAATTTCTAGTTTCAGCTAATTTTTCTGTTCCTCTGTGTAAGTATCCAAATACTGGTTCTAAGTCGATAATTTCTTCCCCATCAAAAGTTACTCTTAACCTGAATACACCATGAGTACTTGGGTGTTGAGGGCCTAAGTTAACCGTTACTGGTTCAGTTCTGATTCCAGTCATAATTTAATTTCCTAAGTAATCTTTTCTTAGAGGATGGCCGTCAAAACCTTCCCATAATAAAATTCGTTTTAGATTTGGGTGTCCTTCAAATTGTATTCCCATTAAATCCCAAATTTCTCTTTCTTGAAGGTCTGCTGTTTTCCAAATATCAATTACAGAAGGTAAATTTACGTTATTTCTTCCATAACATTTAACCTTAATAATTCCTGAGTAATTTTGCCTCATAGACGTTAAATGATAAACAATTTCAAAATATTCTATGTAATCAACAGCACTAATTGATGTTAAAAAAGAAAAATCTAAACCTTTTGGGTTTTTCAGGATAGCGCAAGCTTTTTTAATATCATCGGGTCTAATCCATACAGATTTATCATCACTTTTGATAACAGAATCGGGCAACTCTTTAGTGATTGCGTTAATGATTTTTGAAATATCTAAAATTTCAGTCAAGACTATTTCCGGGTTTTATTTTTTATAGAATATTTTTTTATTTTTTCATGTAGCTGCATGATTCCATACAATAAAGCGTCTGGGCGAGGAGGACATCCTGGTACATAAACATCTACTGGGATTATGTGGTTTACTCCTGGTACAACACTGTATGATCCGTAATATGGCCCTCCGCTTGTAGCGCATACACCCATAGATATTACCCACCTTGGTTCAGCCATTTGTTCGTAAACCCTTTC
The DNA here is from genome assembly GCA_913045625.1 of uncultured Chloroflexota bacterium. Classification (GTDB taxonomy): domain Bacteria; phylum Chloroflexota; class Dehalococcoidia; order Lucifugimonadales; family UBA826; genus AG-426-M11. The sequence goes on from CAJWPE010000050.1 coordinate 4,635, forward strand.
AATGGCAGGAGCCATTTTCCAAGTTACAGTTCCGGCTATAATGATTAGGTCAGCTTGTCTGGGAGATGGCCTGAACACTTCCATTCCGAATCTAGAAAGGTCAAATCTTGACATCGCACTTGCCATCATTTCAAAAGCACAACAAGCCAATCCAAAAGATAAAGGCCATGCAGATGCTTTTCTTCCCCATCCAATCAGCGCATCGATTGATGTGACTGCTACATTTTTTTGTAAATCATCAGGTACTTCAAGTAAAGGTTCAGCCAGAGGAGTCAGATGAGTGGATTTCAAGTGATTTATGTAATCCCCTTCATTTCTGTCTAAGTCCCATGTGGTGTCATGTAAGGGAACATGTATATTTTGATCAGGTACTATTATCTCGTTATTCAAAATTTAACTCCATTCTAGTGATCCTTTCTTCCATGCATATATCCAACCTAAAGCTAAAATACCAACAAAAATTAACATCTCAATCATGACAAATGCTCCAAATTCAACAGACATCATTCCGAAGCTGACTGCCCAGGGGAATAGAAATACAACCTCCACATCAAACAGTACAAATAGTAATGCAATACTGTAATACTTGAAATTAAATTGATTCCATCTTTCTGTGATTGTTTCAAAACCGCATTCGTAAATGCTTGATTTAATTTCAGAGGGATTATTGGGTCGTATTTTTACCAAAGATAATATCCAAGATATCAACATCAGTGCGGTTGGAAGAGCAACTGCAATGGCAGCGAAGATCGCTATTATTCCATATTGTTTAAAATATTCGTCTAGCATATTCACCTTAGTGATGGGGGTTAATCAGTGATATTAGAAAATTATATATGATTTACGTATAAAAATACTCAACTTTATGCAGCGAATATAGCATATTTGAGTTTTTTCAAGCAAGTAAACCATTATAGAAAGTTATACTTGATAACCTTAAAGTGTGGTAATTTGAACAGTTATGAATGAGCCGAAAATTTTGATTCGATACAAAAGTCATTATGAGAATGAATTAAAGAATTCTCTATCGTCAGTAGATTCCCAAGCCTACTCGATGCTGCGTTATTGTATGGGTTGGGAGGACATTAAAGGAGATTTAATTGATTCTCATTCCGGAAAAGGTTTAAGGCCTTCTCTATGTTTATTTGTCAGCGATGCAACTGGAACAAGATTACATCTAGCTGCTAAAGTGGCAACTTCAATAGAGTTGATTCATAATTTTTCTTTGGTGCATGATGAAATTCAAGATTTAGATGAAATGAGGCATCATAGGCCTACTTTATGGACGATTTGGGGGAAAGGCAAATCCCTTATTGCGGGTAATTTAATGCAAATTGCTGCCCACAACACTATTAATTTAATCGATTTTGGTGATGAAAGTTCAAAAATATCTATTTCAAATATGTTGAGTAAGGCTTGTATACAAATGCTAGAAGGCCAAAACTTAGACCTTTTGTTTGAAAAAAAAGATTCTATTGAATTAGAAGATTATTTGCACATGATTTCTTTAAAAACTGGAGCTTTGTTGAGAGCTTCATTAAACTTGGGAGCAGTGTTGAATGTTAAAGATACTAATATTAAGAATGCAATAGATCAGGCCGGCAAAGCTTTGGGATATGCATTCCAGATTCGTGATGACATTTTAGGAGTTTGGGGAACAGAAGATATCACAGGAAAGCCTGTGGGAGCTGATATCAGAAGAAAAAAAAAGTCCTTACCAATAGTTCATGCGATGGGATGTGATTCTGGAAAGTACGCAAATCAATTAAAAGAGATTTATAGTAATGCAGACATTTCAGATGCTGGTGTTGATCAAGTACTAGAAATTATGAAAACTCTCAAAACTAGAGAGTATGCTGAAGGTTTGACAGAAAAATATTTACAATCAGCGTTAATTTCTTTCAAAGAATCTAAAGTAAACAAATTGTTTCAAGATGACTTTCAAGAACTAATTGAGTTTTTGGCCACAAGAAACTATTAGTTCTTGTTACTGAAATCATATATAATTAGTTGGGAGAATTTAACTATATGGA
>CAJWPE010000051.1 GCA_913045625.1 uncultured Chloroflexota bacterium
TAATAAGTTTTAAAATCAGACCCTCTACCAATAAAATTTTGCCTTTCTTCTAGAAGTAACTCGTATGGCATTTGAGCTTGTCTAAGAATGTTGATGTTATTAACGTATTCTTCTCTATCTGCTTGACCGTAATCTGTGACTTCAAAAAAAGCTGGTTGTATAGCTAGGGCAGTTGCTAATAGGGATGTTTCTATCATTTGACCTTTGCCTGTTCTTTCTCGTGAAAATAAAGCAGCAGATACTGCCCATGCAATAGCTATTGCAGTTGAAAAATCTGCAACTGCTGTAGCTGTGACTTGCTGTGGGGTGCCATCAGCAACTTTATTGTCGGCAGCCATTAATCCACTTACAGCTTGAACTACTACATCGTATCCAGGTTTCAATCTGTCTGGGCCTTTTCTTCCAAAAGCTGTATTGTCGCAGTAAATGATTTGAGGGTTAATTGATTTGAATGTCTCGTAATCAATCCCTAGTTTTTCTGGAACGTCGGGCCTAGCATTGATAATTACTACATCAGTTTTTTCTATGAGTTTATGAATTATTTCTATGGATTTGGGATTTTTAAGGTCTAATGGAAGGCTTTTTTTACCTCTGTTTAATCCCATGTATGTTTTACTTTCTTTAGGAATGAATTCACTATGGAGTCGCCATGGTTCTCCGCCGATTGGTTCGATTTTTATTACTTCTGCACCCATATCACTAAGTAACATTCCACCAAATGGGGCAGCAATGATTTGAGTAAATTCAACTATTCTGATTCCTTCAAGTGGGCCAGGCATATCGTTTCCTTATAAATAGTGTAGTGAAAATATGATGTTATTATGCATATGTCAAGGAAATATGAGGATTATATGACTACTAGAACTAACTGGCACAGTGACCATCCCCCTGCATGTACATGTTCAGATTGCCATGAATGGAAAATGGTTAAAGGTACTAGGAAGATTGGTAGGAATGAAAAATGTCCTTGCGGTAGTGGTAATAAATATAAAAAATGCCATGGTTCAGGTAATAGGTGAATTCCTTATGGATACAAATAATGAAGATAGAGTGAAATGGGTTTACTCTTCTAAAAATAATTCTGAATTATCTGAAAGATATGATGAATGGGCTAAGGATTATGACAATGATCTATCAGAATTTTTTGGATGGATTGCTCCACAAACAGCTGCAGGATATTTAGCAAAACATCTTGATACTCAATCTGAAGTTTTAGACGCAGGAGCAGGTACAGGATTAGTGGGGCATGCTTTGAGTGAATTAGGTTTTAAAAACCTTACAGCTATGGATTTGTCTATGGGTATGCTTAAGGAAGCTGAGTCTAAAAATGTTTATAAAAAATTAGACCAAATGGTTCTAGGTGAGTTTCTAGACTATCCTGCAGGTTATTTTGATGCTGTGATATCAGTAGGTGTAATGACTAACGGTCACGCAGGACCAGGTTCTTTTGACGAATTGGTCAGAGTTACTAAACCCCAAGGTGTGATTGTTTTTACATTGAAGACAGATGTTTATTTGGAAAATGGGTTCAAACAAAAAATGGAACAACTGGAATCGGATAAGGTATGGGAAATCCTCGAAGTCAGCGATGAATTTCATCCGCTTCCAATTGGAGAACCTGAAGTGTTGCATAAAGTATGGATATATAAAGTACTAAAGTGAGGAAACAGGATGGTTGATATTTCTATACCAGTCAAAAGATCACAACGGTATCAAAATTTACTTTCAGAACTGAAAAATGGTGATCAGACCATTTTGATTGATGGTCCCATTTCTACAGAACTAGATTCTAGAGGTGTGACTATGTCTTCAGGAAGAGGACGACGCTCACCAATAGATGATCGTGAAGCTCTAATTCAAGTTCATATGGATTACATTAATGCTGGATCAAGAGTTATTACAACACATACTTTTGGTGGCAACAGGCTTAGGTTAGGCGATCAATTCGAAGAATTAACATTAGCTGCTGTGGAATGTGCTGTTGAAGCTCGAAATAGAACAAGAACTGAAGATAGTGTGATTGTTGCGGGAAGTCTTGCTTATCACGCTGCCTTAGGTAGAGGCCGTTATGATCCCGATCAAGATATCGAATCTTGGGCTCGTGATATTAATGATTTGGTAGCATTGTTAAAGATCGGTGGTGTAGATGTGATGTTGCTAGAAATGGTTGGAGGCCCTTTATTTACTGCACCCATAATTAGCGCAGTTCAAGACAGTAGAATGCCTTTTTGGGTGGGTTTCTCAGCTTTTGATGATATGGACGGTAATGGATTGCGTGTTTACGACAATGCTTCTACTCCTGTTTCAGAAGCTTTACCTGGTTTGATTGCTTTGTCAGTGGATGGTGAATTTGGACAATTTACTGACGGAGGTGATAGCGGGGTAGACATTATTGGTGCAATGCATTGTAAACCTGATCCGTTGGGTAGGGTTCTAGAATTTATTCAATTGCATGGATGGAGCAATACAATGTTTGCTTATCCTGATGATGTCCAAAAATGGGATCCTTCTACAAGCATAGGTGAAGCTGGAAACGATCCAGTTGAAGTGTTTGTTGATCATTGCATGAAATGGAGAAGTGAATTTCCGAATTGTGGAATTCTTGGTGCATGTTGTGGTTATTCAGTTAGGCATATCGAAGCGTTATCCAATGCGATCTAGATAGCGCCATTCTTATAATCAATTAATTGAGGAATGTATGCGAAATAATAGACTTGGAAATACTGAATTAAATATATCTGAATTAGGTTTTGGTTGTGGTGCTGTGGGTGGACTAATGGTTTTAGGTGAGCATAAAGAAATGTTTGATGCAATTGAATATGCTATTGACTCAGGGGTAAATTACTTTGATACAGCTCGAGTATACGGAGATGGATTATCTGAAATTCATACAGGGGCTATTCTTAGAGAATTGAGAAGAACTGATTTAATTGTTGGAACAAAAGTCAGAGTTTCAGGAAGTGAATTTGAAGATATATCTAATACTGTTTCTGATCAAATTGATAACAGTCTAAGAAGGCTCGGTTTAGACACAATAGATATTGTTTATACACATAATCGTATAGGTTCTGAGAGAAATGTATCATCAGGAACATTTTCATTAGAAGATTTATCTCCTGTAGTGGAAGTCTTTGAAGCAGCGGTCAAAGCTGGCAAGATAAAGTACTGGGGATTTAATGGCCTAGGGGAAACAGGCGCAATCAAAGAATCACTTAATCGTTACTCTCCAAGTGCTATTCATACCTGTTATAACCTACTTAATCCAACTTCTGGGTATGATTTGCCTCCTAGTTTTTCGTATCAAAATTTCGAACAACTCATGAATGTGGCCTCAGACAAAGGAATAGGAACTGTTGGTATTAGGATACTTGCTGGAGGTGCTCTTTCAGGAAGTGTAGAAAGACATCCTATAGCCCAACAAAATGTAGACCCGATTTCAACTTCGAATACATTTCAGGAAGATGTTAATAGGACTTCAGATTTTCAATTTCTAATCACAGAAGGCTTTGTAGAGAATTTTGTTGAAGCTTCCGTGAGATTTGCAATTAGCAATAATAATCTAGATACATCTTTGATAGGGTTGTCTAACTTTGATCAATTAAAACAGGCAATTCAATATGTTAACCGGGGACCACTTTCCCAAGAAGCAATAGACAAGATTAGCGACACATGGACAAGTAAATAGGCCATTAAGTACAAGCGTATTAAGTTTCAATTTTTCAATCAAACTTTTTAAAAAATAGAGTAGGGGACTTTAGACCCGTATACCTTTACTATAGAATTATATTTAACAAAAAAATATGAATTTAGAAACTGAAGAAATTATTATTATAGGATCTGGACCTGCAGGATTGACTGCAGCATTGTATGCTGCTCGAGCTAATTTAAATCCAGTGCTTGTTGAAGGCTTTCCACCAGGTGGACAGTTAACACTTACAACAGATGTGGAAAATTTCCCAGGATTTCCTGATGGAATTATGGGACCTGAATTAATGGAAAAGTTTAGACAACAGTCTGAAAAATTTGGGACAAAAATTATCAACGGTGAAGTGGTTAATGTTGATTTAAATTCTTATCCATTTTTAGTTGACCTTGAATCTAAGACACAACTTAAAACAAATTCATTGATCATTTCAACTGGCGCATCATCCAAAATGTTGGGATTAAAAGAAGAATCATTACTTTTAGGTAAAGGTGTTTCAACATGTGCAACTTGTGATGGATATTTTTTTACAGACCAGATTGTTACTGTAGTTGGTGGTGGAGATTCGGCTATGGAAGAAGCATTATTTTTAACAAAATTTGCCAAAAAAGTATTTCTGGTTCATAGAAGAGAAACTTTCAGAGCATCAAAAATAATGTTAGATCGAGCAAGAAATAATCCCAAAATAGAATTTGTTTTAAATTCTCAAATTGTTCAGATCGATGATGTAGATCAGAATAAAGTTACAAATGCTGTTCTGAAAAATTTAACTACTAATAAATTGAGTGATTTAAAAACTGATGCTGTTTTTATAGCAATTGGACATACCCCTAATTCCCAACTTTTTAAAGATTATTTAGATTTAAATTCAAACGGATATATTCTCACTAAAGAAGGTACTAAAACTAATATTCCGGGTGTTTTTGCATGTGGAGATGTTCAAGACTGGGAATATAGACAAGCAATTACAGCATCTGGAACTGGATGTATGGCTGCTATTGATGCTGAAAGATTCTTAGCAAATCAATTTGAATGATTAGTAGAATTGCTAAACAATGATTGAACCCACCACAATAACTCTTTCAGATTTTTTACAAATCATTTTCTTGTTTTTATTTGTTGTTTATGTGTCGGTTAGATATGAAAAATGGTGGAATAAGCGAAGTCCAGACAACATCAAAAATAGATATAAATATATTTATGAATTTTTAACCCCTTCGAGGGTAATCATCTCTTTAGTACTAATTTATTTGTTGTATATATTTTTCACAATAACTCAACATTATTCGTTTATGTTGTTTTAGGTATTCTGTGAAAATTACTTTTTATTATCAAATGCAAATTTGCTATTTGTGAATCCTGGCCCTTTACCTTTTTGCCATAGATGTTTATTTAAAACTTCTGTATCAATATCAACACCCCAACCAGGACCTTCTGGTATATCTACGACACCATTCTTTATATTTAACGGTCCACCTATCATTTCATCTTTCCAAGGCACATCATCAATATCTATTTCCATTATTCTTACGTTCGGAACATTTGCGCATAGATTTAGAGATATCATTGTTGATAGGTGTGAATAGTAATTATGTGGAGCTATATTGATTTGGTGGCTAGCAGCGAGTGCTGCTACTTCTTTTGAATTAATAAAACCTTGCCATGGGATATCTATCATAGCTACATCCATGGATCTTTTATCAAAGTAAGGTCTGTAATCAGTGATACCTAAAAGGTTTTCTCCTGAAGTGATGGGAACATCAGTCGAGTCTGTTATTTCTCTCAATCCATCAGGCTCATACATGTCTACTTCAACCCACATCATGTTGTATTTTTCCAATACTTTACAAATCTTTTTAACAGCTTGTGGTTTGAAATTAAAATTTAGGTCTAGGGCTATTGTTACTTTGCCTTCTGATCCTTCTTGAAAAGCGCTAATATGGTCTTCTATTACATCTAAAAGTTCATAATTTATAAAGGTTTGGTTTTCTGCTGTGTATTCTAATCCTTGATCTGTAGTTCCATAACCTCCACCAAAGCCACCAAAAAAAACATAAGTATTTTCTGGAGGGTTACTCATAGGTGAATCTGGGCGAACAATAATATTTGTTTTAAGTGATGTATAACCTTTGTCTTTCACTTCTTTACCTAGATTAATTACGTCTTGTCTAGATTTTATAGGGTCTACACCAAGTAGTTCAGCGTTTCTAGCTCTCGATGTGCCACAATGTGACCAGTATATTTTTTGTTTATCTCTGACCTTTCCGCCAAAAAGATCATATACAGGAACGCCGTGATGCTTTCCTTTTATATCCCATAAAGCTAATTCAATACCCGCAATAGCCTTTAATGCAATTCCTCCTCTTGATTGAATAGCCATTCTTTGTAAATCCCAATAAATAGACTGAATATTTAACGGATCTCTGCCTAATAATAGAGGTTTAAAGTCTTCAATTGATCCGACTATTCCCCATGGGTTTCTGCCGTCAGACATTTCTCCGTACCCCTTGAGTCCGGTGTCTGTAATAATTTCAGTGAATTGCCAAGGTCTCCAGCCAGCATCAACAACATAAGTATTTATAGCTTCTATTTTCATGTCAGTACTCCAGTCTAAATATATATGCAATATAGACATAAATATATTTAAAGTAAAGAAGTAACTAATTACGAAAAATGTTGTAGTCAAAACAGAAAAAAAACATCTGGGTAATGTACTAGTGGACTGAAAAATTGTCGTGCTATGGGATTGAATGTGGCAGTTTTAGCTACGAAAAGTTGGTAGCGGGGGCAGGACTCGAACCTGCGACCTTTGGGTTATGAGCCCAACGAG
>CAJWPE010000052.1 GCA_913045625.1 uncultured Chloroflexota bacterium
AAATGAGACATTAAAGCATGGGCTGCAGGCCAGCCAGCTACTGGGCCAAGAATTCCAGTTGCTACAGGAACGTTTTTAAGAGTTTCTACATTTCTCCACCACATTCCACCGTCAGGTAATCCCATATGACCTGCGGCTTCGTCCGCTTTTGAACTATGTCCAGCTCCTTGAATCAATTGAACGTAAGGGATGCCGTATTGAATAGCTAAAGGTTGGACAAAATCTTTTGGTCCTTTATGAACATTATGTGGGCTTCCTCCAGAGATTGTGAAATCGTCACCACCTATAGCGACTGGTCTACCGTCAATTTCTCCAAGGCCCATGACATATCCACCTGGAGTAAACTCAGTCATATTTCCATTCTCGTCATACTCTGCTGCACCAATCATAGGACCATATTCAAGAAAACTATTAGGATCTAGAAACTTGTCTAATCTTTCTCTAATTGTGTAAAGACCAGCTTTATGTTGTCTTTCGATTCTGTCTTTGCCGCCCATTTCTTTAGCAAGATTTTTAATATATTCAATGTCAGAAATAGCATCTTCCCATGACATTCCGGGTTTCCACATTTCTCTATTAGGGTCTATAGGCATTTGTATCTCCTTTGATGGTAATAATTTTCATTTATTAAAATATTTGTGGTTTTAGTTAGGGTTCTTTGTCACTATATGGGTCAGCTTCAGACACTCCGGTAGAGATAATTCCTTCGTTTTCAAGTAAATCTATTTCTGTGGGTGTATGACCGAGATAATTTTTTAGAATTTCTCTAGTTGATTGCCCTAGTTCAGACATAGGTTTCCATTCCTTTTTGGGTAATTGGTTTCCAGGAATTGCTTGTCCATCATACCTTTGTCCTACAGTTTTGAAATCTACGAAATAATTTCTTGAATTTAGATGAGGATCATCAAGTATTTGATGATAGTTCGATAATTGTCCTGCAGGTACAGCATTTTTTTGTAAAGTTTCCATGAGATCAGTTGATGAAAAAGTTTGAGTCCAATCTGAGATGATTTCATAAAGTTCAGATTCATGAGTTTTTCTTGATTTGAAACTACTGAATTTTGGGTCTTCAAGTGAAGTATTATTAATTGTTTGAATTAGTGTTACCCATTCTTTTTCTGTGGTTATACTTATGGCTATCCACTCATCATTATTAATGGTTGGAAATGAATCATGGGGGCAGAAATTTTCGTGAGAATTACCCTGAATAGGTCTTTGGTAACCTGTGACAGAATTTGCCACTATATACTCGCCAATACCGCCCAATGGACTATCTGCAAGATCAATTTCTATAAAACATCCTTCACCAGTCAAACTCCTGTGTCGTGAGTAAGTAAGAATAGTTCCTACCATGTTGATAGCAGAAACTGGGTCAGCGTAAGACATGCCTGTTTGCATAGGTGTATTCTCTTCATAGCCCATCATTGAAATTATTCCTGACATGGCTTCAGCTGTGGATCCAAAAGCTGGAAATTCAGAATAAGGTCCTGTTAATCCAAACCCAGGCATAGAACACATAATGATGTTGGGATTTATTTTCTTAATATCTTCATAAGTCAGTTTGAAATTCCTCATTACTCTCGGTCTGTAGTTTTCGATAATTACATCTGAAATTTTTACCAGGTCTAAAAAAATATTTCTTCCAGCTTCAGTATCCAATCTGATTGCAAGGTTTTGTTTATTCCTATTAAGTTTTTCGTTTACATGCGCTTCTGATGAAATAGGGCTTCTAGGATCACTGATTTTTATTATGTCTGCGCCAAAATCTCCAAGAGTTCTCGTGCCCAGTGGGCCTGCCCAAATTCTAGTTAGATCCAATATACGTAAATTATTTAAAGATGGGGATTCTTTCATTTGTTTTCACCTAATAATGGTGATCTTTTGATTTTTAATTTTTGATTATTGATAGAAAATGGCAAAGTAGGGTATTTTGCTGATCCCACAATTGGGTGATCAATTTCTTGGAATGCATTTTTATGATTAAATTGCTCGTCCTCTAAAATGTCATTAATGGTATTGATGGGTGATACTGGTAATAACCATTGTGTGGAGACTTCCATAAATACTTCTTTTTTTGTTTTCCCTTTCATCCAATCCATCATATATTTATCCATAAGATTTCCAGATTCAGGATTTTTGAAAACATTTTGAAATTCTTCAGTTTCAATCAATTCAGGTTTACCTAACATTAAACATAAAGTTTCGAATATTGGCTGACTTCCACCTCCGAAAGTTACATGACCGTCTTCTGCTGGTAATGAACTTACTCCTGGAGGAAAGCCTTTTGCACTCAATGCTGATTGCCTGTGTCCCATTCTTTGTCTATTTCCTCCATGGTCCATTTCGAATGGTGCTTGATGGAGATTTATCAATGTTTCTAACATAGAAAGTTCTAGAAATTTACCTTTTTGCGTTTTTAAATCTCTTTCCCATAGTGCAATTTGGACAGCGTTATTTCCGTTAATTCCAGTGCAATAGTCGGCTTGAAAACCGGGTAACATAATGGGTTTTTTGCTTGGGGCACCCATAATGTTCATGAAGCCACTTAATGCAAATATGATCATAGGGGTAGCTTTGTACAAACTATAAGGTCCAGATAGTCCGAAAGGAGTAATACAAATTTCTATTAGCCGTTGGTTTTGCTTGATGAAAAAATCTTTTGGTAAATTGAGATTGTTTCTAGTATTCAAATCCCAGTCTTCAATAAATACATCTGCATTTTTGGTTAAGTTTTGTAATTCTGATAATCCTTTTGGTGACCGCCAATCAATTAAGATACTTTTTTTCCCTGTATTGTTGTGTAAAAACAATGCACTAGACTCAAGAGTTTCATCAGTTGGTAGTTTGGGACCAAACTTTCTGCTCCAGTCTCCTTCAGGTGGAATCTCAACTTTTAGTACCTCTGCGCCAAGTCCGGCTAGTATTTTTCCGCAATGTGGGCCAGCAACTCCTTGTGCAACTTCAATTACTTTAATTCCTTTAAGAGGTTCATAGAGATTTGGTTTTTGTTCAAAAGTTTTTATCATTAAATTTCTAAAGCTTTGATTAAGTATGCGAAAGTATACTTTTAATGATGCTTAAGAGTAAAACATATATGCAAATTATCAACAACTACCAATAAAATTAATTTATAGATGATTTTAGAAAAAACATCATAAGTTGGTGAGCCGGGTGAGATTCGAACTCACGACACATGGATTAAAAGTCCATTGCTCTACCAACTGAGCTACCGGCCCTAACTTTCTAAAAACAAACACTTATTATCAGATAGTAACGAGTTTATCGCAATCCTTTAGATGTTGTTAGAAAGGAATTGCATATACTCGACCCATATTTGAAGAAATATTTTCCTATTACATGTTCGTCAGCTATAGTTCCCCAATTTCTAGAGTCGTTACTTGCTACCCTATTATCTCCTAAAACATAATATTGGCCTTTCCCTACTATTGCTGGAGCTAAATATTCTGACTCAGAGTTTTTGTTAATTAGGTATGGTTCATTAAGTTTTAAATTATTTACATAAACATCACCATATTTTATTTCAATTAGATCACCTTCAATACCAATAATTCTTTTAACAAAAAACCTGCTTGGGTCGTTGGGGAATTTAAAAATTATTATTTGACCCCTATTAGGTTTATTAAAAATATAGGCATAATTTTCTGAATCCGAAAAGTATGGAGTTTTCCAATATGATATTTTTTCAGCAACTACGCAATTACCTTCTTGAATATTGGGATGCATACTTGATCCCTCTACTTGGAAGTTTTGAACAGAAATATGAAATACAGATATTAATATGCTAATTAATAATATTGTTTCAATGCTTTCTCTTATAAGTGATTTAGTCGATTGAGATAAAATTTTCATAGACATCAATTATATATCCTCTATCATAGTTGTATTAATTTTATTCAAAGTAGAGAGAGATTAATGAATATAAACGTAAACTTTTTACTTTTGTTCGTTGTGCTGTTAATCACATTTGTGTCTTGTGAGTCTGACCAATCAACGGCTATACAAGTCCCTACACCAGCATTTTCAGGAACATTAACAAATCAATTTCCTTCAAATTCTTCTGCATTGTCTAGAAGTGATTCTTCATCTAATTTGAGTTCGAATACTTCTGAAGCTATTTCTGTTTCAGCACAAGGCACAAAAATGGTTGAGCCAGATATAGCATTATTAAATGTAGGTGTCGAAGTTTTTGCTGAAACGGTTACTGTAGCTAGAGATACTGCAGCAAAATATATGGATTCTATTGAACAGTCTTTATTTAAGAATAATGTAAATAAAATAGATGTACAGACAAATCGTTTTGATATATCTCCAAGGTATGATTATGAAGAACTTACAGTTAATGGCAGAAGAATTGGTTCTCAATTTTTAGTGGGATATACTGTCACAAATTCATTGACAGTTAAAATCAGAGATTTGGATAAGGTCGGACAGATAATAGATGATTCTTCTAATGCTGGAGGAGATTTTACTAGGATTAACAGTATTACATTTAGTGTTGATGATTCAAGCTCATATCAATCTGAGCTACGTGAATTGGCAATTCAAAAGGCTATACAAAAAGCATCACATTATGCTGAACTAACAGGCGTAATTCTTGGTCCATTGATATTTCTGTCGGAAGATAATTCCTTAGCTTCATCGACATTTGAAAATTATGGGATGAGGGCTATGGCTTCTGCGCCTTACTCTACTTCTATTAGTGGAGGAGAATTAGAATTATCATTGACGGTTAATGTAATGTTTGGAATTCAATAAGTTTTTGGAGATTTAAATGGTTTTAAGTGATAGAACTATTAGAGAAGAAATTGCTGCTGGAAGAATTGTAGTAGATCCTCTGGGTGAAAATTCAATTCAACCGGCTAGTGTAGATGTTCATTTAGATAATACGTTTTTAGTATTTCGAAATTCTAGACTTCCTTATATAGACGTAAGAAAGGATTTAAAAGATTTAACGGAAAAAGTTCAAATCAAAGATGATGTTCCATTTATTCTTCATCCTGGAGAATTTGTTTTAGGAAGTACTCTAGAGCAAATTGAGTTGCCAGATGATTTAGTAGCTAGAGTAGAAGGAAAAAGTTCTTTAGGTAGATTAGGATTATTAATTCATTCTACAGCTGGGTATGTTGATCCAGGATTTAAGGGTCATTTAACTTTGGAACTTAGCAATGTGGCTAATCTTCCGATTACATTATATTTCAAAATGAAGATAGGCCAATTATCCTATTTGAGATTAACTACTCCTGCAGAACACCCTTATGGGTCCCCAATTTTAGGAAGTAAATACCAAGGTCAAACTGTACCTACAGCTAGTAAAATTCATCAGGATTTTGAAACGACAGATTAAAATGTCTTATATGCACTTAGCTTTGGAAGCTAGTAAAAAATCTTTGGGTATATGTAATCCCAATCCTTCTGTAGGAGCAGTAATTATAAAAGATGGCGAAGTGATTTCGACTGGATGGACTGATCGGCCAGGATTTGATCACGCAGAAAAAATGGCTATACAAAATTGTAAATCTGATCTGACTGGATCATCTTTGTATGTGACTTTAGAACCATGTTGTCATTATGGAAGAACTCCACCATGTACTGATTTGATAATAGAATCTGGTATTTCAGAGATTTATATATCAGTTAAGGATCCAGATAAAAGAGTTAATGGTCAGGGTATACAAACACTTTTGAATGCAGGATTAAAAGTTGTAGTGGGTGAGAATGAGCTTGAATCTCAAAAAATAATGGAATCTCATTTTAAATATTCACGTACATTACTTCCGTTCGTGACTGTTAAATTTGCCATGAGTTTAGATGGTAAAATCGCTACTAATTCTGGGGAATCTAAATGGATTACTAATGAAAAATCTAGAGATTACGTCCATTTTCTTAGATCAATAAATGATGGAGTAATGGTAGGCGCTAATACTGCAATGATTGATAATCCTACTTTAACTTCTAGAGGTAGATATGCTCCTGAATCAGGACGACAACCGATGAGAATTCTTTTAGATTCTAATCTTAAGACCCCAACTAATTTTAATATCTTTAATGCTGATGCAAAAACATTAGTTGCAACATCAACCGATACAGAATTAAAAAATCTTCCCAATCAACATGTCATCCAAAAATTTAAAAAAAATCATGGAAAATTAAACTTAGATGAAATTTTAAAAACTTTAGGAGAAATGCAAATTAAATCAATTCTTGTTGAAGGTGGTAATCAGTTGATAGGAGATTTTTTTGATAAAAAATATATCGATAAAATAGAAGCTTTTGTTTCCCCTAAAATTTTTGGGGGTGATCAATC
>CAJWPE010000053.1 GCA_913045625.1 uncultured Chloroflexota bacterium
GAAGCTGTAGAGAGATTAAAAAAATATGCTGAAAATGTAGGGTTGGTGAATGGGTTTACTCCCCATTCTCTAAGGCATTGCTTTGCTACTCACTTGTTGAATGGAGGATCTCCACTGAGACATGTACAGACTTTATTGGGACATTCAAGTATAGCTACTACTCAAATTTACACTCATTTGACCAAAGAATTTGTAAGAGATGAGTATGATTCGTCTCATCCTAGGTCACAAAAAAACATATAAAATATATAATGTAGAATAAATCAGATTTTTTGAGGTTAAAATGGCTAACAAAGGTAAAAAGACAGCAGCTAGACAATCCCAATTGAATTCAAGGAAACGAAAGAAATCGAAAAGCTTTCAAGTTGTTGATTCTAGAGTTAATGATTCAGAGATTTCTACGAGTCCAGCAGATGATAACGAAAGTTTAAGTCAACCGATTCTAGCTCAGGAAACTCCTAAGATAGAAGCACCTAAACCAGTTAAGCCTGTTAAATCAGCATCTACTGCTGCTGCTCTTTCGTATCCATATCTAAACAGAGAATTGATTCAAATTTCTCTTACTTCTTTAATAGTTGTTGCAGTATTGATTGGGTTGAATTTTTCTGTTTTTAGTTAACTTTCATGAATCAAACTGATTTTAGCAATCAGCTTTCCAATATTCCTACTACCCCAGGAGTTTATTTGATGTTTGGGGATGATAGAGAAGTGTTATATGTAGGTAAGGCTTTGAATCTTAAAAGTAGATTGAGGTCATATTTTGTTCCTAAACATGAAAATCCTAAGATAAGAATTTTGGTAGGTTTGATAAATGATTTTGAAGTAATCATCACTGAATCTGAGCAAGAAGCTTTAATTTTAGAATGTAATTTAATTAAAGAATATCAACCAAGGTTTAATTCTCGATTAAAAGATGATAAAAGTTATCCTTTTATAAAAATTGATACACGTGAAAAATTCCCCCAAATTTATATAACTAGAAATGTTCAACGAGGTGATGGGGCAAAATATTTTGGACCATATGCCAGCGCTACAAGTGTAAGAAAAACATTGGGGTTGTTGAAAAAATTGTTTCCTTACAGAAGTTGTACCAAAACTATTACTGGAAACGATGAGCGTGCATGTCTTGATTTTCATATTAATCGTTGTATAGGACCGTGTGTAGGTGCTGCGGATGAATTTCAATATCGAGAAGTCATTAGGCAAGTTGAGATGTTTTTAAGGGGAGAAACTAAAGAAATATTGAATCAATTACATGTAAAAATGTTAGGTTTTGCCGAACAATTGGAATTTGAAAAAGCTTCAATTGTAAGGGATCAAATTAACGCTATAGATAGTGTTCAAGAAAAACAAAAAGTTTTAACAACTGACAATGATGATATGGATGTGATTGCTCTGGAACAAAAAAACCAAGAAGCTTGGGTAGAAGTTTTTTTTATTAGAAGCGGTAAATTAATAGGAAGAGAACATTATTTAATGAATGTTGCTGTAAATGATGAGATTCCAGATGTATTATTGGCATTTTTGAAGCAATTTTATGAAGCTAGTTTAGAAATTCCTAAAACTATTTTGACTCAATTTGAATTGGATAATTTGTATGATGAAATCTCACTTTTTTTGTCAAAAAAACGTGGGTCTAAAGTCTCTTTGCTTACACCAAAGCGTGGCCCAAAAAGAAAAATGGTGAATATGGTTTCTCAAAATGCTGCACAAGGAATGAATCGATTAAATTTTGAGAAAAGAAATCAAATAGACCAAAATATTCTAGCTTTAGATCAAATACATGAAGCTTTAAGCTTGCCAAGATTCCCAAAACGTATTGAATGCTATGACATTTCAAATATTCAAGGTACAAATCCTGTTGGTAGCATGATTGTTTTTGAAGATGGTAAACCTAAAAAATCGGATTATAGAAAATTCGAAATTAAAAAAGTTAAAAATATTGACGACTATATGATGATGCGGGAAATGTTAGGAAGAAGAATAAAAAGGTTAAATGATGAAAAATCTGCTGGAAACTGGAAACTAGTCCCAGATTTAATATTAATTGATGGAGGTAAAGGTCATTTGGCTGCTGTATTGCAAGTGTTTCTTGAGCAAGGCGCTTACTCCGTTATTCCATTGGCTAGTATTGCAAAGCAAAAAGAGGAAATTTTTATTCCTCAAAATCCCGAATCTATCCAGTTAACTCCTAATTCGCAAGGCTTGTATTTGATGCAAAGAATTCGCGATGAGGCCCATAGATTTGCTATTACGTACCATAGGCAAAAAAGATCACAAAGCTCATTAAAATCGAAATTAGATTCCATTCAAGGGATTGGACCAACTAAAAGAAAAAAATTATTTAGTAAATTTGGTTCAGTTACTAATATTGCCTCATCTGACATTGATAACTTAACTCAAATATCAGGTATTAATGAAACACTAGCCAAAAAGATTTTGAATGAATTAAACTAGTAGGTTTTGGCGTTTAGTTAGCTTTTAAAAAGTGTTCTATGTCTGTGAAATCTGTTGTGAGAATGTTGTATTTTTCTGGAGAATTTGTGATTAGCTTTTTAGACAATTTATTCTGCAAATGTTGAATGAAATATTGCTCTATAGTGTCAAATTCAAAAACTGATTTAGATTCTTCAATTGGTTCATTTGCATTTCTGAGAATGTTTGCTGAATTGATCGCACTTTCAAAATCGATTTCGATCACAGTTAGATATTCAATTAAACTTATAAATCCAATTTCAGATTTTCTGTCAAAATCTGATCTACTCCAAATATTGAACAACGAAAATGTAGTTAATCCTAGTAGTATGTCTTTATCTATGGCCTTAAACATAAGTGTTTTTGCAAAAGGATCACCGGATTTGTAAGCCAGTAAAACTGAAGAATCGATTAGAGCATCAATCTCATTCAAAGAAACCTTCCTTTGCGATCTGTTTTTTCTCTGATTCTGATAATGAAATAGGTGACCCTACAGGTCTTTCTGCTTGCATTAGAAGATATTCATCTTTTTGCCAAATATTTTTTGGTAATTCGTCAGTTTGTTTGGTAGTAGTAGGTTGTTTGAGATATTGGCGTAATGATACTTCAAGAATTTCTCTTATTGATAAGCGTTCTTGAGCAGATTTAGATTTTAGTTCTAAGTATAAAGATTCATCTATTTTGGCAAACAATTGTCTAGTGGGTTCGTTAGAATTATTTCTTGGCATAGTATGATACCTTTTGTCTTAAATTTACATCCATGTTAAAGGGTAAATATATTGATATCAAGTTAGGGAAATATTATGAAATTAATAAATAAAATATTAGTTGCGCCCCAGGCTTTTAAAGGAAGTATTTCAGCTATGGATGCATGTTTAGCTATGGCTGATGGGGTGAAAAATGTTTTACAAGATTGTGAAGTAGTAATTTGTCCTGTTGCAGATGGTGGAGACGGAACTTTAGAAACACTAGTAGAGGTTTCTAAAGGTCAAATTCACTCATGCAATGTTACTGGACCTATTGGGAATCCTATTCAATCTCAATGGGGTGCTATGGGAGATGGACATACAGCTGTAATAGAAATGGCTAGAACTTCTGGGCTAGCATTGTTATCTCTTGACCAAAGAGATCCATTGAAAGCTACTACATATGGATTAGGTGAAATCATTCTTGATGCTTTAGACCATGGATTTAGAAAATTTATTATAGGAATTGGCGGAAGTGCTACAAATGATGCTGGTGCTGGTATGGCTCAAGCATTAGGGGTAGGTTTGTTTGACTCTAGTGGTAAGACTTTAGGGTTTGGTGGGCAAGCATTGGAAGATTTAGATTCTATTGATTTTGACTCTATTGACCCTAGATTAAAAGATTCAACCTTTTTGATTGCTTGTGATGTTAACAATCCATTGATAGGTCCAGAGGGGGCTTCCTATATTTATGGTCCTCAAAAAGGTGCAGATGAAGAAAAAATTCAAATTTTGGATCAAGCTCTAAGTAACTTTGGTGAAATTGTAGAAAAACAATTAGGTATCCATGTTCTCACAGTCCCTGGTAGTGGAGCTGCAGGTGGACTTGGAGCTGGATTTCTTGCTTTTTTAAACGCCCAATTAAAAACTGGAGTAGACATTGTTTTAGATCAAGTGAAAATCGAAGAAAAATTAGAAGGTGTTGATTTAGTTATTACAGGCGAGGGTGCTATAGATTTTCAGACTATTTACAATAAAGCCCCTATTGGAGTTGCAAAATTAGCGCAAAAATATAGTATTCCCACTGTTGGTATAGCAGGAATGTTAGGTAAAGATTACACTCTTGTGCACAATGAAGGATTACAAGCCGTTAGGTCGATTACTACTGGGCCTATGTCTCTACAAGATGCTTCAAAATCGGCTTCTCAACTCATAAGTGAGGCCGTAGAGCAAAGTTTAAGGTTTATTCAAGTAGGTATGAATTTAAATTAAGGAAGGTGTTATAGATGGAATTAGGATTAAATGGGAAAATTGCATTAGTTACTGGAGGAAGTGACGGAATCGGCTTTTCTGCTGCAAACGAGATGGCTTTAGAAGGTGCAGAAGTAATTATTTGTGCAAGAAATCAGAATAATTTAGATATTGCTGCTAATTCTATAAAAGAAAATACTGGAAGAGATGTCACTACAAAATCATGTGATGTCACATCTTCAGAAGCTGTGGCCCAGTTATTTAAAGAAATCACAGATAAGTTTGGTGGTATAGACATTTTAGTTAATAACGCCGGAACTTCTTCAGCGCATCCTTTTTTAAATGCAGATGAGGAAATTTGGGATTATGACATTGATTTGAAATTATTTGGAGCTATTAGGTGTTCGCAAAATGCTGTCCCTATTATGCGTTCCAGAGGTGGAGGTCGAATTATAAATATCACAACTCCCGGAGGGAAAGCCCCTGGGGCAGGTTCTGTACCCACATCAGTGACAAGAGCTGCAGGAATTGCATTAACAAAAGCTATGTCAAAAGATTTTGCATCTGACAATATCTTAGTTAATACAGTATGTGTTGGATTAATCAAAAGTGGCCAGCATAGAATTCGATGGGAAAATTCTGATAAAAAATTGTCATTAGACGCTTTTTATTCTCAGATGGGAGAAAGAGTTCCTATGGGGAGAGTTGGTGAAGCTAAAGAAGTTGGTGGATTGATTGCTTTTCTGGCCTCTGATAGAGGAAGCTATATCACTGGTGCATCTATAAACGTGGACGGTGGAACTTCACCGGTTGTTTAAATAACTTGACCCCTATGCCTTAAAGCATGATCAAGTAAAACTAATGCAACCATAGATTCAACTATTGGTACAGCCCTCGGTAATACGCATGGGTCATGACGTCCCCTGCCCTGTAGTTCTACTTCATTACCGAATATATCAACAGTATTTTGTGTTTTCATAATTGTTGCAGTAGGTTTAAATGCTGCAGAAATCATTATGTTTTCACCATTTGAAATTCCACCTTGAATTCCACCGGAATTATTTGTGGAAGTTCTAATATTTCCGTTATCAATAAAAAACTGGTCATTGTGCTCGGATCCTGTCATATATGTACCATCAAATCCAGAACCAACTTCAAAGCCTTTGCAGGCAGGAATGGATAAAATCCCTTTTGCAAGGTCAGCTTCTAATTTATCAAATACTGGTTCACCCAATCCTACAGGAGCTCTATAAATTATCGAGTTTACAATTCCGCCTAATGAATCACCATTTTTACGAGCAGATTTTATTTCCTCAATCATTTGATCTGCAGCTATTGGATCTGGGCACCTGACTATATTTGATTCTATTTCCTCACTTGTTAGTTCATGTGTGACTTTTTCAGAGGATATATTGTGTATTCTAGAAACATATGCACGAATATCCGTATTAAACATTTGTTTCAATAATTTTTTTGCTACAGCTCCAGCTGCTACACGTCCTATAGTTTCTCGTGCTGAGGCTCGCCCTCCACCCTTCCAGTTTCTTATTCCATATTTTGCTTGGTAGGTGTAATCGGCGTGTGATGGCCTGAAAACATCTTTCATGTGTTCGTAATCTTTTCCTTTAGCATCTGTATTCCAGACGATAATTGAAATTGGAGTTCCTAATGTTTGACCTTCAAATACTCCAGAAGTAATTTCTGCATGGTCGCCTTCTTTTCTCTGTGTAGAAATTTCACTTTGACCAGGTTTTCTACGATTTAACTCATTTTGAATTTCTTCTATAGAAATTTTTAAACCTGGTGGGCACCCATCAATTAC
>CAJWPE010000054.1 GCA_913045625.1 uncultured Chloroflexota bacterium
ATCTTTTCTCATTAAGTGCTGAAGATATGGCAAAATTACCTCAAGTTCCAAGTAGTTTGGAAGAAGCGCTGCAGGCATTAGAGGACGACCATGAATTTTTATTAAAAGGTGGCGTCTTTACCGAGGACTTAATTAGAGGATGGATTGATTTTAAACGTGAAAATGATGTGGATCCTGTTAGGCTTCGCCCTCATCCATATGAATTCTATTTAAGTTTTGATGCTTAATTATTGATATGTATGCACAGTAAATTTTAGCTATTTAAGTACGAGTAGATTTCGTTGACAAGTACAAATCTATTACTTACACTAAATTTAAGCGTTATTGTAGCAATAAGAATTCAAATAGGGGAGACTTTAGTTCTCCCCTATTCTTGTCAGAAATGGAATTTCTATGGACCAAGAAAAAAGTAGAGATGAAGCTATTAAATTTGTCACAGAGACCGTACATGGCAGTGATGTTCGATTTGTGCGACTTTGGTTTACTGATATTTTAGGTAATTTAAAGGGTGTGTCATTAAATGTGGCTGAGCTCGAAAATTCTCTAAGAGATGGTATGACTTTTGACGGAGCATCTATAGGAGCAATAGCTAGAAACGAGGAAAGCGACCTAGTTTTAATGCCCGACCCCACTACATTTAAGGTTTTACCATGGCGTCCTTCAGACGGGGCTGTTGGTAAAATGTTCTGCGATGTGTATCGACCAGACGGTTCTCCTCATTTAGGTGACCCTAGGGCTATACTAAAATCAAACTTAGAAAGGGCCTACCAAATTGGGTACACTTTTTTATTGTCTCCAGAAACAGAATATTATTATTTCAAAGACTCTAATTCAACTGAGATATTAGATTCTGCTGGATATTTTGACCAAACCTCTGATATAGGAACAGAACTTCGAAGAGAAACAGTATTAGCTTTAGAAGAAATAGGAATACCTGTTGAATACAGCCATCATGAAGTGTCTCCGAGCCAACATGAAATAAACCTACGGCATACAGATGCGTTAACTATGGCAGATAATGTTATGACTTATAAACTTGCTGTCAAGGAAATTGCACAGAAACACGGAATTCACGCCAGTTTTATGCCCAAACCAATAGAAGGTTTACATGGTAATGGAATGCATATGGATATGTCTTTGTTTAAAGGAGATATAAATCAATTTTATAAAGACGATGGAACAGGTGACGATTTTATTTCAGATACCGCGAAGTATTTTATTGCTGGGCTTATGAAGCATGCCAAAGAAATTACGGCTATAACTAATCAATGGGTCAACTCTTACAAACGGCTTGTTTCTGGATTTGAAGCACCAGGATACATTTCATGGTCAAAACTTAATAGAGGAGATCTTATCAGGGTTCCATCATACAGAAAAGGAAGAGAAAATTCTGTTAGAATTGAATATCGATCACCTGATTCTGCATGTAATCCCTATCTAGCATTTAGTGCTATTCTTGCAGCAGGTTTGGCAGGTATAGAAAACAAGTACGAGATTCCTGTTCCCGTTGAACAAGATATAAACAAAATGGACCAGATTCAAAGAAGTGCCCAGAGCATAGAGTCTTTACCCACTAATCTTTCGGAAGCATTGCACTTTTTTGAGAATAGTGAATTAATGTACAATTGTCTTGGAGAAGATGCGTTTTATAACTTTATAAAAAATAAAAAATTAGAATGGGCCGAATATAGCCGTCACGTAAGTGGTTATGAAATAGATAAATATCTATCGATGCTTTAGGAAGGGGAATCGTGAGTTTTAATTATAATAATAAAAATAAAGGTCTGTATTATCCATCATTTGATCACGATGCATGTGGTGTTGGAATGGTTGCGAACATTCATGGTAAGGCCTCAAATAAAATAATTGAGCAAGGGTTAACAATTCTTGATAATTTAGCTCATAGAGGTGCTTGTGGAGCTGACCCTGATACCGGAGATGGAGGAGGTATATTACTTTCAATTCCACATGAATTTTTTGCAAAACAATTAATGGCAAGTAATGTGAACATACCTGATATAGGCGAATATGCTGTAGGTATGGTTTTTATACCCAATAATACAAAAGACAAAGAAGTCTGCAAAAAGCTAATTGAGGAAATAATTAAAGACGAAAATATTGAATTATTGTCATGGAGAGATGTTCCAATAAAGGATGAAATAATTGGTTATGATGCAAAATCTTCTATGCCTTTAATTATGCAGGTTTTTGTTAAAAAGCCTACTAATATCAATAATGAAGATGATTTTGAAAAAAAATTATACGTACTTAGAAGGAGGATAGAAATTTCTTCCTCCACATTAGATTTAAACAGTCCTGATGATTTTTATTTCTGTAGCTTTTCTTGTAGAACAATTGTTTACAAGGGACTATTAACCCCTGAACAAGTAAAAGACTTCTATCCAGATTTGAAAGATACTTTATTTAAATCTTGGTTTGGATTAGTTCATTCTCGATTTAGTACGAATACTTTAGGGAAATGGAAATTATCACACCCTTACAGATATGTTGCACATAATGGAGAAATTAATACTGTTAGAGGAAATAGTAATTGGATGTCTTCTAGAGAAAAGATTATAACATCCGACTCTTTTGGGGAAGATGTTACAAAAATTGTTCCTATACTTGAACAAGGCGATAGCGACACAGCTTCTCTAGACAAAGTATTTGAATTACTTACATTGAGTGGTCGTTCATTACCACATGTAATGGCTATGATGGTACCACAGGCATGGGAGGGTGATAATTCTATTTCTCCTGAACTCCGGGCATTTTATGAATATCATTCGTGTCTTATGGAGCCTTGGGACGGACCTGCTCTCGTTGCGTTTACCAATGGAAAACAAATTGGTGCCAATTTAGACAGAAATGGATTAAGGCCATTTCGTTTTTCTGTTACAAATGATGGTTTAATTGTGATGTCTTCAGAAACAGGTGTTTTAGAACTAGATTCTGAAAAAATTCAAACCAGAGGAAGACTACAACCAGGAAAAATGATGATTGTTGACCCAGAACAAGGCAGGATTATTTTTGACAATGAAATAAAAGAAGATCTTGCAAAACTACAACCTTATCAGAAATGGGTAGCTGAAAATCTAACTAGATTAGAGAATTTACCTGAAATATCTACTGCCGAAACAAAAGATAATATTGAGAATTTATCACAATTACAAAGATCCTTCGGTTATACGGATGAAGAATTAAGAATGCTTTTAGTACCAATGGGACAAAATGGAGCTGAGGCTATTGGTTCTATGGGAACAGATACACCTATCGCTATTCTTTCAAATAAAACACAATCTGTATTTTCTTATTTTAAACAATTATTTGCACAGGTTAGTAATCCGCCATTAGATGCAATAAGAGAAGAGTTGGTGACTTCATTAGAGGCACCTGTGGGTTGCGAGCAGGAATTGTTTAAGGAAACTGATATTCATTGCCAGCAATTAAAGCTATCATCACCTATTTTAACTAATCAAGAATTAGCAAAAATAAAAAACTTGAATAATCCAGGTTTAAAAACAGCAACTGTCAGTTGTTTGTATAGTATTGAAAATAAAAATGAGGATTTAGAAGAAACCATCAACAAAATTTGTGAAAGAGTTTCAGATGCTATAAATGAAGGAAATACTCTAATAGTTTTATCTGATCGGGGTGTTTCGGGTGAAATGGCTGCAATTCCCTCACTTTTAATTCTTGCTGCAGTTCATCATGATTTAATTAGAAGAGGTTTGCGCTCCAAGGCTGGATTAATTGTTGAATCTGGAGAACCTAGGGAAGTAATGCACTTTGCTCTTTTGCTAGGTTATGGTGCAGCAGCAATTAATCCTTATCTAGCTTACGCAACTCTTGATTCAATGTTAGATAAGAAAGAAATAAATGTTAAAGATTTAGAATATGCTGTTCTAAATTACAAAAAAGCTATTCATAAAGGTTTGTTAAAAATCGCGTCTAAAATGGGTATTTCTACTATACAAAGTTATCGTGGAGCCCAAATATTTGAGTGCATAGGTTTTAATGATAAATTAATAGAAAAATACTTCTGCTGGACTCCATCAAGAATCGGTGGAATTGGTATAGAAGAATTAGAACTAGATATGCTTGAAAGGCATTCTAGGGGTTTTTCTGAGGAGAGAAGTCCTACCTTACTAGATTTGGATTCAGGAGGACAATATCAATGGAGACGTGATGGTGAATATCATATGTATAATCCTTTTGCTATAGCTAAACTCCAAGAATCAGCCCGAATAGGATCATATTCTGTTTACAAAGAATTTGCAGAATTGATTGATAAACAAGATCAGCAATTATCTACTTTGCGTGGCTTATTAGAATTTAAGGAAATATCAACACCTTTAGATATCTCTGAAGTTGAATCTGCTGACAATATAGTTAAAAGGTTTGCTACAGGTGCCATATCATTAGGGGCAATTAGTCCTGAAGCTCATGAAACCTTAGCTATTGCCATGAACAAAATAGGAGCTCGTAGCAATACGGGTGAAGGTGGCGAAGATTCAAGAAGGTTTTCTTTAGATGAAGATGGTGAAAATAGAAATAGCGCAATAAAACAAGTGGCCTCTGGTAGGTTTGGCGTTACTACTAACTATTTAGTCAATGCAACAGATTTGCAAATTAAAATGGCCCAAGGCTCAAAGCCTGGAGAAGGCGGACAATTACCAGGACATAAAGTGGATGATTATATTGGATGGGTTAGACATACAACACCTGGTGTTGAATTAATATCACCACCGCCCCATCATGATATTTATTCCATAGAGGACTTAGCACAACTTATTCATGATTTAAAAAATGTAAACTCAAATGCAAGAATACATGTAAAGTTAGTAGCTGAAGCAGGAGTTGGTACGATTGCTGCTGGTGTATCAAAAGGTCATGGCGACGTCGTGCTCATAAGTGGAGATAGTGGAGGGACAGGAGCTTCTCCTGAGACATCTATTAAACATGCTGGATTGCCTTGGGAGCTAGGTATTGCTGAAACTCAACAGGTTTTAGTAGAAAATGATTTACGAGGACGAATTGTTGTCCAGGCAGACGGCCAACTTAAAACTGGAAGAGATGTAGCAATTGCTTGTTTGCTTGGTGCAGAGGAATTTGGTTTTGCAACAGCACCTTTGGTAACAATGGGTTGTATTATGTTGAGAAAATGCCACTTAAACGCTTGTTCTGTAGGTATAGCAACTCAAGATTCTGAACTCAGGAAAAATTTTGCAGGAAAACCTGAACACGTTATTAATTATTTTTATTTCATAGCTGAACATATGCGAGAAATTATGGCAAGTTTAGGATTTAAAACAGTTAATGAAATGATTGGTCGTGTAGATAAGCTGGATAGCAGAGTAGCGATTGATCACTGGAAAGCAAAGGGATTAGATTTTTCTAAATTACTATATAAACCACAAAGATTTGACGAAGTAGATACATACTGTGTGTCAGATCAAGACCATGCATTGGATAAAGCCTTAGATAATATTTTGATTAAAAATTCAGAATTAGCTATTAATAATGGGGAAAACGTAACCATTTCGCATCAAATTAAGAATTCTAATAGAACAGTTGGTGCAATGTTAAGTGGAGAGGTGGCAAAAAAATATGGTGAGGACGGGCTAAAAGAGAATACCATAAATGTAGAGTTTAAAGGTTCTGCAGGTCAGAGTTTTGGAGCCTTTTTGGCCAAAGGAATTACTTTCAATTTAGAAGGTGATGCGAATGATTACATCGGTAAGGGAATGTCTGGAGGAAGAATCTCGGTAAGACCCCCTAAGGAATCTAAATTTATTCCTGAAGAAAATATCATTACTGGTAACGTTAGTTTGTATGGAGCCACTGGTGGTGAAATGTATTTGAGAGGAATGGCTGGCGAACGATTTGCTGTAAGAAATA
>CAJWPE010000055.1 GCA_913045625.1 uncultured Chloroflexota bacterium
ATATATACTGGTAAAGTTACACGTATAATGAATTTTGGCGCTTTTGTTGAAGTATTACCTGGTAAAGAAGGCTTGGTTCATATAAGTCAGCTTGCAAATTATAGAGTTGAAAATGTTACTGATGAAGTTGATGTGGGTGACGAGATAACTGTATTAGTAAAAGAGATAGATCAGCAAGGTAGAGTAAATCTATCTAGAAAAGCAGTTTATGCTGATGATTCTGATGAAGACTCAGACTCATCTGAAGATAAAGATCGAAATTATAAGGGTAGATCTAACAATAGACGCGATAGGTCAGATAATAAAAAACGTTTTTAATTATATAGAGTGATTTCTCATGAATAATAATTCTAAAATAAAAGTTATTGTACATGGAGCGATGGGAAAGATGGGATTGATCGCTACTGAAGCTATATTACAGGACAGCGATTTAACAATAGCTGGATTTGTCGGATTAAAAGATAGAGGAAATTCCGTAGTAGTTAATGCAATAAACGATTCTGTTCCTTATACAACAGATATATCCTATGCTATAAATAATTTCAATCCCGATGTGGTAATAGATTTGACCAATGCTCAAGCTTGTATGACTGCGGCAAAAGTATGTAGTTCTAATTCTATACCTATGGTTACAGGTTCATCAGGCTTGAACGATAGTGATTTGATCGAATTAGATAAATTAGCTAATTCAGGTAATGTTGGTATTTTGGTTGCTCCTAATTTTGCCCTTGGTGCGGTCATATTAACTCATATTGCAAACATAGCAGCGAATTTTTTCGATTATGTAGAAATTATTGAGTCACATCATGAACAGAAAGTAGATGCTCCCTCTGGTACAGCGCTTGCTTTAGCTAAATCAATTAGTGATAGAAAAAAATTTATTCAACCTCCAACGCATAAGGAAACGATCAAAGGTACGAGAGGTGGCGATTACAATACAGTAAATATCCACAGCCTACGTTTACCTGGGAAATTAGCTCAACATGAGGTTGTTTTTGGATCTAGTGGACAAACCCTTTCATTACGACATGATACATTGAGTAGAGAATGTTATATACCAGCTATTTCTATATCACTAAAAAAAATAACCAAGATCAAAGGTTTAGTTAACGGATTAGAAACTATTCTAGATCTAAAATAATATATATCAGCGAGGTAAGACATAAATGGATAATCCTAATATTGTAGTCATTGGAGCTACTGGAACAGTTGGAACAATATTTTTAGACTTATTAGAAAAAAGAAATTTTCCAATTGGGAATATTAAGGTATGTGCCTCTCCAAAATCTGTAGGAAAAAAAATTCGATTTAATGGGTTGGATCTTTTAGTAGAAGAAGTCACAGATGATATTTTTGATGATGCTGATTTTGCATTTGTTTCAGCTTCCACTGAGGTTAGTAGAAATATTGTACCTATAGCAGCCAATCGTGGATCTATTGTCATTGATGATAGTTCAGCCTTTAGGATGCAAAAAAATGTTCCTTTAGTTATACCAGAAGTTAATGCGAATGACCTGAAAAATCATGAAAATATTGTCGCAATACCAAATTGTTCTACTACGCAAATGGTTATGGCACTTTACCCTTTACACGTTAAAAACCCAATAAAAAGAGTAGTTGCAGATACATATCAATCAGTGTCAGGTACTGGTGGTAATGCGATGAAAGAATTGGAACAACAAACTGATCAGATAAATAATGGTTTGACAACCTCACCAGATGTATATCCTCATGAAATAGGATATAACGTAATTCCTCATATAGAAGGATTTTTAGAAGATGGATATACAAAAGAAGAACGTAAAATGGTTGAAGAGACTCAAAAAATTATGCATGCGGACAATTTAGCAGTTTCTGCAACATGTGTAAGAGTCCCTGTATTTGTATCACATAGTGAATCTTTACATATCGAGTTTAGTCAATCAATGGAAGTGGATACTGTAAAAGAATTATTATCGAATTTTCCTGGTGTATCAGTTATTGATAATCCTGAACAAAATCTATATCCATTAGCTCGCAATTCAGCTGGATCAGACGAAGTTTATGTGGGAAGAATTAGAAAAGACATATCTACTCCTAACGGTATAGCCATGTGGGTAGTTTCGGATAACCTTCGTAAAGGTGCAGCAACTAATGCAATTCAAATTGCTGAAGAAATACTTGCTCAAAACTTATTGCATACTTGATTAAATATGATAAACTTGTCTAACTATTCATATTTAATAAGGAGTGATTGAAATGGTTGCTTTAGGGCGTTTGTTTACAGCTATGGTAACACCTTTTGCTTCTGATGATTCAGTCGATTACAAAAATGCTAGACGATTAGCAAATGCATTAGTCAAATCAGGTAGTGATGGATTAGTAGTATCTGGAACTACAGGTGAATCACCTACCTTATCAACAAGTGAAAAAATGAAACTATTTTCTGAAATCAAAGATGAATTAGGAGATAGTAAAAGTGTTATCGCGGGAACTGGTAATTATAGTACTAAGGAAAGTATCGAGTTAAGTGCTGAAGCAAAAAAGGCTGGTGCTGATGCATTATTGCTAGTCGTTCCATATTATAACAAACCAACTCAAGAAGGTTTGTATCAACATTTTAGAGCGATAGCTGAAAGTACTGATTTACCATGTATTTTATACAATGTTCCTAGCCGTACTATTACCAATTTAAATGCAGAAACAACACTTCGACTAAGCCAGATATCAAATATTGTTGGGATAAAAGAAGCAAGTTCAGATTTTGATCAAATTTCTTATATAATCGATGGTGCTAGTGAAGACTTTAAAGTTTGGAGTGGGAATGATTCTGATACTTTTTCTATTATGTGTTTGGGAGGGTATGGAATCATAAGTGTTGCTAGTCATTTAGTAGGCTTGCAAATAAAATCTATGATACAAATGTTATTAGATGGTAGCATAGGTGGGGCTTTGTCACTCCATCGCAAACTATTACCCATATCTAAGGGATTGTTTACAGTGGCTAATCCTATTCCAGTGAAATATTGTGTAAATTCGGTGGGATTTCCTGCTGGTCATACTCGTTTACCATTGGATGAAGTAGATGGAACCACAAAAGCTTTTCTTGAGAATCTACTATCTCAATATTCAATAGACTTACCAGTATAAGCAAATATATTTTATAAATTCGTGTGTATGATTAAAAAAATGGAGGATACCTATGAGCTCGTCTGAAATAGACAATACGATTATTAAACAATTAGCAGATTATTTTATAGATGCTCAAAAATCTGATTTACCAGATAATGTTGCCCTAAAGACAAAGCATCATATTTTAGATACTTTAGCTGCAATGGTCTCCGGAACTACTTTGCCTCCTGGGGAATTCGCAATCAAGTATGCTAAGTTACAGGGTACTTCTGATCAGTCCCAAATAATTGGGACTAATTTTTTGACAAATGCGGTAACTGCTTCATTAGCAAATGGAATGTTAGCACATTCAGATGAAACAGATGATTCTCATGCTGCTTCTGGAACTCATCCAGGCTGCACTATAATTCCTCCAGCTCTAGCTATGGGAGAAAAAAATCAAACTGACGGTAAAACATTTTTGAATTCTATAGCATTAGGATATGATATGTGCGCTAGATTTATGAGAGCATTTGGAGGAGGTACATTCCAAAGAATGCATGGAAGAGGATTTAGTAGTCATGCAATTGGCGGTGTATTTGGTGCAGCAGCTGCTGCTGGAACTCACATTGAATTAGATGAACAAAAGGTTAGATATTTACTTTCATACACTACTCAACAAGCTTCGGGTATTACAGCATGGCAATTAGACCTAGAACATATTGAAAAAGCTTTTGATTTTGCAGGAATGCCTTGTAGAAGTGGTGCCACAGCAGCAACTATGGTTGAAGCTGGATTTAGTGGAGTTTGGGATGTAATTGAAGGTCAAAATAACTTTTTTGATTGTTTTGCCTCAGAACACTTCCGTTCTGAATTAATTAAGGGTTTGGGTTCTCATTATGAAATAATGGACACAAATATTAAGAAATATTGTGTAGGTTCTCCAATCCAAGCTCCAGTGGATGCTTTGCTGAATATTGTTAGAGATCATGAGGTAAATCCTTCTGACTTAAATAATATGACAGTATATTTAGCACATGGTGATAGTCGCTTAACAAGTGATGCACAAACTATGCCAGATATTAATCTTCGTTATTTATTAGCTGTAAGTTTATTGGATAGAGGTTTATCATTTGAAGCTGGTCATGATTTTGATCGTATGTCTAATGAAGATGTGGTGCAAATAATGAATAAAATTCAAGTTGAAACTGATCCCAGCTTAATTACTCCAGAAAGTCCACGCCAAGGAGTTGTTGAATTTAATCATAATAACGGTGAAAAGTTTCGAAATCATGTTGTAGTAGTGAAAGGTGCTATGGAGGATCCGCTTAGTACTGATGAAGTTGAAACCAAAGAAAGACCACTTTTAGAGATGGTTGTAGGAAAAGACAAAACTGATAAATTAATTGATACAATTTGGAATTTGGAATCCTTAGGAAATGTTAGAGATTTAAGAGAATTATTACGACCATAGCTATTTTGCTCGTCTTGCTCTAAACAAAGTTAACACAAACAATTGAATACAAGACCAAAAGAATCCACCAGACATACTTAATACAAAAACTGTGGAAAGCATTTGTCCTGAGGTTTGAGAGCCACTTCCTCCAAAAATAGGACCTAGAACAGGGAAAAACAGGGTCACAAATGAAGGAAACAGTATAAATTTTACCTTTATTGTAAGTAGCCTTGATACTAAATACGGAGCTATTCCTGCCCCTCCAATGCTTAAAGCAAATTCGTAAAATTCATATATTCCGTCTCTAGAGAAAAATGTAAGAACACCAAAAAATATCAAACAAGAAGTTACTGCGGACAAAGCTCCTGCTGCTAATAGTTTATAAGTTCCAGAACCCATTACATAATCCTTATTTCGTTGCAGTGAGTTCTATAATTTCATCTATATCCATTACTGATTCAAGATCCCAAAGTTTTGATAAGAGTTCATTTAATTGATTCTCAGGCAGATCACCATACTGTAGAGCCATAGGACGAAATTTATTTTCTAATTGTTCATTAGTCATTAATCTTTCATAATGGCCTAAATGAAAAGCGACTTTTGTAGAAAATTTCTCGCCAGAATTTGTTTCTATAGATAAAACATTTAATGGTACATCAGGCCATGCTTTAGAAGACTCTTCACCAACCTCAACTTGAATTTTACTCATTAATTCTCTGACATTATCTTTTTTGTAGTACTCTTCATCATAGTGGCGAATTTCTAAATTACCATCCATTAATGCCACAGCCATAACAAAAGGTAAGCTATGGTCAGCACTTTCTCTAGTTTCCGGTTTCCATCGTGATATGTCACCACCCATAGCAGATTTTCCTGAAGGAAATGTTTCTAGTAATATTGATTTAATATCCGCTACATTTTTTATATTATCTCGCAATTCTAAAACTGCTTCGATTGCACTTTGAGAAAAGTATCCTGATGGGAAAGGTTTAACTCGAGCTCTCATGATTTTGAATTCACCACCTTTATTACCGAACGGTGGTAATTCAACTTTATTACCAATAGCATTAAAATATCCACCTTCGCCTTCAAAAACAAAATTTGGTCCTGTCATACCTTTTGCAGCAAGCATAGAACAAAAAACGCCATTTCTTGATGCATTTCCAACAGCACAGCCCTTCCAGTGTGAAATTTGACCTGTACGTATTTGACCTATAGATAGGTGAGAAGAAACAGCCAAACTAACTGCATGATCCATTTGTTCTTTATTTAGGCCTAAAACTTTTGCAGATAATACTGACGCAGCCACA
>CAJWPE010000056.1 GCA_913045625.1 uncultured Chloroflexota bacterium
TAAGAAATTTTATTTCACAATTAATGCAATCATATGGAGCAAGTGAAGATGAGGCTACACTTATTTCAGAACACTCCGTTGAAGCTAATCTGGTTGGCCATGATTCTCATGGAGTAATTCAAATTCCTACTTATATCGATCGAATTCAACGTGGACATATTAAGCCAGGTGCAGAAATAGAAGTAAATAATGAATCTCGGACAACAGCACGAATCAATGGGAATTGGGGATTTGGGTATTATGTATCTGATTTTGCTATGAAATTGGCAATAAAAAAAGCTCGTCAAGATAATATAGCTGCTATTACCGTAGTGCAACAAAGTCATGTAGGAAGAGTAGCAAGTTATCCACTTATGGCTGCAAAAGAAGGTATGATAGCTATTATGACCGCAGATTCAGGTAGAGGGCCTAAAATGGTTGTTCCATTTGGGGGTAAAGAAAGAAAATTAGGCACTAATCCTATATGTATTGCATTTCCAAGTAATCTTGAAGGAACCATGTTCGTAGATATGGCTACATCATCAGTTGCTGCAGGTAAAATTAATTTAGCTAGAAGTAGAGGAAAAGATATTCCATTTGGTTGGATATTGGATAAAGACGGAAATCAAACAAATGATCCAAATGATTTTAGTCAGGGTGGTGCAATTTTGCCCTTAGGAGCTGATCAAGGTCACAAAGGATATGGTCTTTCTGCTGCTGTTGAAACTTTTTCTGGAATACTCACTGGTTTAGGATTTGGGGTTTCAAAAGATGGAATTCATAACGATGGTTGTTTAATGATTGTAATGAATGTTGAAGCTTTTAGAGATCTCGAAGTTTTTAAACAAGAAGTCACTGATTTTGCTTTGGATTTAAGTTCCACTGAAGTAGCTTCGGGCTATGATCGGGTTTATTATCCTGGTGAAATTGAGCATATTACTAAGCAAGATCGTATGCAAAACGGAATATTTGTAGAAGATACTACAGTTGCTAATATCAATAAATTTGCTGATGAATCTGATATTAAAGGTAATTTAGATACTTTTTTACATTAATTATAAAGTTGGTTTCATCGTATTCCATTCAGTGTTGGATTCGAATATATGAGCTATCTGTAAAATTGTCATTTCATCAAAATGTTTTCCAACAATTTGAAGTCCAATTGGTAACCCTTTTGTATCGAATCCACAAGGAACACTTATAGCTGGCAATCCAGATAAGTTAAATGGTGAGGTAAATTTTGTTAACAATGATTGTATGGTAACTTCCTCATTATTAATAGTCGTAGTGGTTTGACCAATTTCTGGTGAACATATTGGTTCAGTAGGTGTTATTAAGGCATCTACAGTTGACATACAATCAACCATGCGGTTAATAAATTGTCTTCGTAACCGTTGTGCTTGAATATAATTTACTGCTGGAATAAATACACCAGATTCGAGTCTTGCTCTAACATCAGGTGCTATTCTATCAATATCATTTCGTAACCTGTCTTGATGAAAAGCTACTGCTTCAGGATTGATAATATTTGTTTGAATTTTACCTGCCTCTTCCGGAGTAGGGATATCTACTTCTACTACAGTGAAACCAAGCTTTTTCAGTGTTTCTATTGCTTCATTTACTTTTGTTTCAACTTCCGAGTGAATATTAGTAAAATATTGATTTTTGGGAATACCTATTGTAAATTTTCGAGTTTCTTCATCGAAAGCTTTAGAAAATTGAGGGACATCTTTTGTGGAAGAGGAATCATCATTAATATCAAACCCTGACATTACTTCAAGCATATAAGCACAATCTTTTACACTTCTTGTCATTGGGCCTGCAGTATCTAGAGACCATGATAATGGAGTTAATCCATATCTACTAATTCTCCCATACGTTGGTTTTATGCCAACAATTCCACATACTGCAGATGGAATTCTAATTGATCCTCCTGTATCTGATCCTGTAGCACCTGGGATCATACCAGATGCAACGGCTACTCCAGAACCACTACTTGATCCTCCTGGAATATGAGATGTATTCCAGGGATTTGGAGGTGTTCCAAAATCAGAATTGGTTCCAAATGCACCAAACGCAAAAGGGTGCATATTTAGTTTTCCAATAATAATTGAACCTGCATCAATTAACTTTTGGACACTAGTTGCATTCTTGTTTGATTGATAATCTTTGAAAATAACACTTCCTGAAGTTGTAGGCATATTATCGGTTTCATACAAGTCCTTCAGTCCAATGGGTATACCATGCAATGGTCCTTTATAGTTCCCTGATGATATTTCTTTTTCGATACTATGGGCTTCTTTTATACTCTCTTCTTCAGCTATATATAAAAACGATTTATTTGCGGGATTCAATTTTTTAATTGTTTTCAGTAGTTCTTGTACAATTTCAATTGGTGAAAGTTTTTTTTCACGAATATTTTCTGATAATTCAGAAATTGTCATAAAATTAATAGAATTATTCGACATAACAATTCTCTCCTTTATTTATTGTTTTATTATTTCACCATTATTTAGATGGATAATATTGTTTGCATAAGTTGCATCTATTAAATCAGGTTCTGGTGTAGTAACTATTGATTGATTATACATATGCATTTTTTCAATAATTTTTTTTCTTCTAAATTCGTCGAGTTCTGAAAGTATATCATCAAGGAGTAGGATAGGTTGTACATTTATTGTTGATTGAATTATCTTTGCCTCAGATAACCTTAATGAAAGTACTATATTTTTTGCCTGACCTCTAGAGGAAAAACTATATGCTGATCTCTCATTAATGTGAATTAGAATATTATCCCTATGAGGTCCTATATCGGTTATTCCCATTAGGATTTGTTGCCTTAAAGTAGAATTTAAGGTTTCCTCAAAATTTTCAATACTAACTGAAGGAATATATTGGAAAGATAATTTTTCTGTAGGAGAAAATTCAGCGTGAATTTCTTGTACCTCTCTATGAATAAGTTTGATAATATCTTCGCGTTTACTAATGATAAATTTGCCTAATTCAATTAATTCAGTGTTCCAATATACTAATTCGTCTTCTGATGATTGATGATCTCGTATTGCTTTTAATAAGGAATTTCTTTGAGTTAATATTTGTTGATATTTTTGTAATTTGATTAAATATTGCTGATCCACCTGAGAAATTAATATATCTAAAAACTGCCTTCTTTTACCAGGGGTACCTAAAACTATGTCCATATCATGCGCAGTAAAAAGTACAGTTGGGGTTTTGCCAACTAATTGGGAGGCAGATATATTGATTCCATTAAGTTTAATTTCTTTTGATTGGTTATTGTCCAAGGGAAGCGCTATGACAATATTATTTTTTTCATCAGCAAATTTAGTGATACCATGAATAGTTGTTTGGGAAACAAATTTATTTACTTGGTCAGGAGATCTGTGACGAATTAATTCAAAATCATTTCTTGCTCGAAATGATTTTCCAATAGAAATTAAATAAAGAGATTCAAGTAAATTTGTTTTACCTTCCCCGTTATTTCCTGAAATTATTGAGAGCCCAGGAGTAAACTCTAGATGAATATTAGAAAAATTTCTATATTGCGTTAATTCTATGTCTGATACGTACAATTTGATCTCTCAATAATTTATAATGTAATGAATATCGTAGTGTCTTTGACTATTAAATTCATTATAAAAATTTTCGATAAATAAAAGTATTAAATATTTGGGAGTAAGGTGTGGGTACACAAGAATTGAAAGCAAAAGTGGGAGAATTATTTCAATCTGTTTATAATTTTCACGATAGATTTGATTTATTAGATACCTATAGTCGCGAAAGACTTCTTGATAGAATTCCTATCCAAAGTGAAGAAGTTGATGAGCTTAAAGTAGCTTTAGAATCTGAATCTATGCATAATGTTGCAAATGAAGCAGTTGACGTATTATATGTAGCTTTAGGAACGATAATTTCTATTGATAATGAATTAGCAGTCAGTGCTTTAAATGAAGTGATAGAAAAAAATAATAATAAAACTGATAAAACGCATTATCTTAACCCTGAAGGAAAAGTAGTAAAGTTACCTAACTAAGACTGAATAAGAACTTCTCTTGATTTTCCTGGTTCTTCTGGTCCGATTACTCCAGCATCTTCTAATTGATCAATTAATCTTGCAGCTCGTGGATATCCAATACGTAACTTCCGTTGAAGGAGTGAAGTTGATATATGCGAGTATCTTCCAGCTAATTCTGAAGCTTTACTAAATAGTTCATCTTGAGGAAAGTCTCCCGAATTAAGGTCGGGATTAGTTATATCATTTACAGGTAATTCTAATGATATTTCAGGAAGTGGTGGGCCTTCTTGAGTAGACCAATAGTTCACAAGTTTATTAATCTCGTCATCACTTAAATATGCACCTTGAACTCGTTGAGCTTTAGGAAAATCTGAAGAGAGAAATAACATATCGCCTTTTCCTAATAATCTTTCCGCGCCACTAGAATCTAAAATGGTTCTTGAGTCTACTTGGGATACAACAGCAAAACTAATCCTGCTAGGGAAATTAGCTTTAATTAGGCCAGTTACTACATCTACTGATGGTCTTTGGGTTGCTACCAGTAAATGTATTCCAGTTGCACGTCCTAATTGAGCTAGTCGTGTTAGGGTTTGTTCAACCTCATAAGGTGCAGTCATCATCAGGTCTGCTAATTCATCTATTGCTATAACTAAGTAAGGCATAGGTTCAATTGCTTTGGGATGATTTATATAACTATCAATATTTCTTACGCCAATTTCTTCAAGAATTTTATACCTTCTTATCATTTCTTCAAGAAGTCCTTTTAGCGATTTAACTGCGTCTTCTGGCTCAACAACTACTGGAGAAATTAAATGAGGAATTCCGTTAAATGGTGTTAGTTCTACACGTTTTGGGTCAATGAGTAAAAGTCGTAGTCTATCTGGAGTCATTTTGGATATCATTGAAACTAATAAAGTATTAATGCAAACACTTTTACCACTACCAGTAGAACCCGCAATTAATAGGTGAGGTAACTTTCTTAAATCAGTAATTGTCGCCTCCCCACTAGATCCTTGACCTAAAGCTAGAGGGATACCCATTTCATGTTTAATATAGTTTACTTTTTCATGTTCTAATGTTTTTCTTAGACTTACCATGAGAGCTTTTTTATTTGGAACTTCTATACCTACTATAGATTCTCCAGGAACCGGTGCTTCTATTCTTAAACTAGGTGCAGCAAGAGCTAATGCTAAGTCTTTTTCTCTTGCTACAATACTATCTACTTTTACACGTGTGCCTTTGTCACTTTCTTCATCCAAATTATCGTTTTCGCTATCATTTTTTTTAGGTCTTCTGGTTTTTCTTGTCCAACCAGGTGTGAGCCCATACATAGTAACTGTTGGTCCAGGCTTTATTTGATTAACTCTAACTTCAATACCATGATTTATTAGGGTTTCTTCAATTTTTTCGGCTACTAATTTTGATTCATCAGACGAAATCGAAGCCTCAGGTCCATATTCAAGTAATGACATTTCTGGTATGGCCCATGGTTTTCCAAAAGTGAATGCTCTAGTTGGTTTTTTAGGCGTATCAATTTTTTCTTCAATTTTTTTTGTTTTTTCTTCAAACGGCGGGTTATTTTTAATTGGTTGGTAATTATCTTGAAGGGATTTTTTTCTAGGTTCTTCTATTTTTTGTTGTATATTATCTTTAGTTTCTTGATAGGGTTTTTTTTCAATTATTCTTGGCTTTTTGGATTTTGATTTAAATATTTTCCT
>CAJWPE010000057.1 GCA_913045625.1 uncultured Chloroflexota bacterium
TAAATCCAGGGACATGGCAGTCTCAGACAGATTATCAAAAGATGATGGGTTTTCAGCCAGATCCCTGCAGAGCAGTTGCAGTAAACTTACAAACTTTTGAGACACAGGTTTTAGATTTTAATTTTTAGTAAACTTAGATTATAAATAATAAGACATTTAGCATGGACAGATGGCTAATGTATTGTTGACTGGTGCAGCAGGCGCAATTGGAATGGATTTAGCATTTAGCTTGAATGAAGCTAAAATCAATGTTTTTGCTACAGAAGCGGATGAAGACAATTTTTTCTTAGTCAGTAAAAGTTGTAAATATTACAATAAAGTTTTTCGTGCACCACGAGCTGGAGCGGATGATTATATTAGTAGAATAAATGAGATTATAGTTAAGGAAAATATAGATTTAATAATACCTAACCCTGACTTTGAAGTAGGTTTCATTAGTAAGATTAGGGAGCAGATTAAATCACCGTTATTTTTGCCTTCAGATAAAACGGTTCAAATTTTACTTTCTAAATCTTTAACTGCCCAGAAAATAGGAAATTTGGCACCAAGAACTTTTGATGTAGATAATGAAGATGACCTTAGCAATGCTATTTCTTCTGAAAAAGTTGTTTGGCTGAGGCCTAAAACCGGAGCTGGCGGTAAAGGTTCACTTGTAGTGTCAGATTCAAAGTTTGGATGGATGTGGGTAGAATACTGGAAAAAGAGGGGATTTTCTTCTTCATGGATAGCTCAGGAATATCTCAATGGGGGAAATTATAATGTTACTTTGATTTATGACCGAAATTCAAATCTTTGTGGCATGGGAATGCTAGAGAGATTAGGCTATATTCATGAAGCTATTTCACCGACAGGAGTAACAGGAGATGTTCGTTTAGCAAAGACGGTTAAGTTAGATAAAATTATAGATGTTGCAAAAAAGGCAGTGAATATTATCGACAGAAATCCAGTTGGTATCTTTTCGGTAGATTTAATGGGTGAGAAAGTTTCTGAGATTAATCCTAGGTTTGCAGGCCGCCCTAGGCTTTATACATTATCAGGAGCTAATTTTCCAGCGCACATAGTTGATATGGAATTAAATGGTAATGCCTCTTACTTAGAATCAAATCAAGGTTACAGATTAATCAGGCAGGTAGACATTGAACCTGTAGCAATCAAGAAGGATTAACTGCATTCAATTTAACGTAACGGTATAGAGATTCTATTCTTTCTTCACATTTTTCCCAGTTATGTGTTTTTTCAGCAAGTTTCCTTCCACGCCGACCCATTTTCTCTTGTAATTCTTTATCATAAACTAGTTTCATTATTGCAGCTTTGAGTCGATCCCATTTCCCCCACTCAAAGGTCAAACCAATTTCTTCATTTTCAACAAATTTCCCCATTAGAAGTTCTTTGCAAGTAATTACAGGAACTCCGGCCGACATAGCTTCAAATAACTTATTTGGAGCGCTCATTCTATTATTGTCATTTTTAGGATCTAATGCCATTAGCACAGCATCCGATTCAATAGTCTGCAATGGTACATTATCAGGATGAATGGAACCGATATAGTTTACGTTATCCATTTTTTCACAAATTCTCTTTATTGCAGGAACTAACGTTCCAAATCCACCTATATCGAATTGTATACCTTTCATTTTATTTACAGTCATTGCAGTTTCAATAATACCTCTCGAAGGACGTTTTTCTAACACTCCAATATACAATAGCCGAAATTTGTCTTTACGCTTTCTTTTTTCAATTCGAGTCAAAGGATATGAATCTAATCTTTTTGCATTCCCTACTCTCGTTATTCTCGAATTCAAAAATTCACTTTGAGGCTTACTAAGAACCTTGAATGCTTCATCCTCATCGGCACTAAATGGGGCGTTTGAGCCAATATTTACCATATCATTTAGTCTAACGTATCCTGCAGGACCAGCAGCCATAATTCCAGAACAATATTTTAGAAGAAAGGCTTCTAATTTGTGTAAAAGCGTTGCACCTCTAGATGAGATAGCCCCTTTGACTAGTCCCGGGTAATTTTCATGACAATCGTAAACTAAAGGCATTTCACCAATTTTAGATGTAAAGACACCTCCAATCAAAGTATCCAAATCATGGTAATGTAAAATTATATCAGTTTCTATTTTTTGAAAAGCCAATATTTGCCAAGTACTCCATCTTAGAAAACCGGGTAGTTTTCTTACAAAAGATAACGGATTATTCAATGAGCATTCTTCTTGATACTTCCAAATAGTGCCCCAATCAGTGGTTACAGTCTCTTCTCCCTTAGCATTTC
Organism: uncultured Chloroflexota bacterium; assembly: GCA_913045625.1. Classification (GTDB taxonomy): domain Bacteria; phylum Chloroflexota; class Dehalococcoidia; order Lucifugimonadales; family UBA826; genus AG-426-M11. The sequence goes on from CAJWPE010000057.1 coordinate 2,279, forward strand.
GGTCCCATGCTAGAAGTATTACACGATGTCCCATTTTTGATAAACTTTTCGCGGTATCAGCAACTACAGGTTCAGCAAAACCGCCAGTGGTTAGCCTTGTTCTGACCATAATTACTAGGGACACTTAGGTGTATTAACAGCTCCATAAATACATTCTTGGTCCATAGCAGAAGTTTTAAACCATAGTTTAGTGGAAGAGTTCCGTGCCGCTGTAGCTCAGCAGGTCAGAGCATCCGGCTGTTAACCGGACGGTCATCGGTTCGAATCCGATCAGCGGCGCCATGGGGCCCGTAGCTTAGTCTGGTGGAGCTCCCGGCTCATAACCGGGCGGTCGTCGGTTCAAATCCGGCCGGGCCCACCAACTAGTTTAGTGAAGCGTTCGGTTACATCCTTAGCTGTTGCATTCATAATTGCTTCAGTACCAAAGCCTTCTACAGTAATTGATGCAGCTGCAGAGCCGTAGTACATAGCTCTTACGAGAGTTTCATAATCATATTTTCCGGTTTCAGCTAGGTAGCCCATGGCAGCTCCAGCGAAGGTGTCTCCTGCGCCAGTGGGGTCTACAAAGTTATCTATTTTGTAGCAAGGGATCACTTTTTTCCTTTTTTTATTGTACAATGTAGCACCTTTTTCACCGCGTTTGATAATTACATATTCAGGTCCTTTTCTAAGTAGAATTTGTGCAGCTTCATCTAAATTGTTTTCTTGTGAATACATTTGAGCTTCAGCATCATTTAGAAATAAAAGCTGAATATTCGAAACTGTTTCGTCTAATTTATCTTTCTGTATGTCAATCCACAGGTTCATTGTGTCTAATGCAGTTACTTTAGATTTCATTTGTTGTAGAACTTTATCTTGAATATTGGGGTCATTATTGCATAAAAGGGTAAAATTTACTCTTCTATAGTCTTCATTTACTTCCCAATCGTAGTGGTCATTAATTTGAAAATCCGTCTCATGGGTTATGGCTTGTGACATATCACCTACATATTCTCCTGACCAATGAAATGTAGGGTAGTCTAGTGTTTTAACACAATCTAAATTAATTTCTTTACTATCTAGTTTTTCAACTATTTGATTAGGAAAATCATTGCCAATTGCAGCAATTAATGCAGTTTTAGTAAAAAAGCTAGATGATATACTTGAATATACTCCAGCCCCACCTACAATCTTCTTTTCACTCCTTTTAGGAGTTTTTAAATCATCTAATGCTAAAACACCGGCCACAATTAGTTTTGAGCTCACAATACCCCCAAGAGGTCTTGCTTTAAATCCCATCTACAGTGCAGTATCAATGGCAACCTCTCGCAAGATAGCTTTGCTCTTTGCAGCAGAAAATGTGAATGCAATAATCGGTTGGATTGCATTGCTATTTGTTGCAAGGAAAATGGGAGCTTCAGCCATAGGAGAGTTTAGCTTCGCTTTAAGCATTGTTGGTTCTTTTACTTTCATAGCATTCTTTGGATTCAAAATGGCTCATGTTAAAAGAATCAGTGAAGGTCTTGATCTAGGTAAATGCATTGGGACTTTTTTATCGATTAGACTTTTTTTAATTTCACTTATGCTTATTACATTTATATCATCATATTGGTTTTGGACAGTTTTTTTAGGTAAGGAAATTTACGATATACAAACACCTGGCTTGTTGCTTACTGTAGTTCTTTACTACATTGTATTTTTGATTGTTGGAATAATGCCAGCTACTTTTAGTGGACTTGAACAAAGCGCACGAGTAGCTATACCTAACATAATAGGTACAACACTTAGGTCTTTTATTTTCATTGCGGCAGCTTTCATGGGTTTAGGAGTTATTTGGTTAGCTCGTGCTTATCTAATAGGAATTGTGGTAATAGGCCTCCTTTCTCTTTGGTATTTCAGGGACTTCCCAATATCTAAACCAGACTCTCAGACTTTCAATTCATACAAAATTTATGCATTACCCGTTGCTGCGGCTTCTATTTTCGGAGTTCTAAAGCAATATATTGATAAAATATTCATAGGTATATTTTGGACAGAATATCAAGTAGGACTTTATTTTGGAGTCCAAAGGATAGCTTTGTTCATTGGAACTATGGCTTTGGCAATTGAAGGCATGCTATTGCCAGCAATCTCCAGTTTGCACTCTAATAGGAAAGATAAAGAAATAACAACATTAGTTCATGATGCAGAAAGGTACGTAGCTATGGTTTGCATTCCTCTTGTAGCTATGACAATTGTTTGGTCAAGTGAAATTATTTTAGTATTTATTAGTAAAGAATTTTTGTCTGCTTCAAATATATTAAAAATATTAGCTTTAGTTGCTCTAGTAAGAGTTTTGAATCGTCCATGGTCTGTTGCTTTAAGAGGTTCAGATAGGCCAGATTTAACTTCGATTTTGAGTATATTTTCTTCAATATTGAGTATAATATTAATGCTTATTTTAGTACCTAAAAGAATTCCCCAACTGGGCTTAGAAAATCTTTTTGGATTAGGTGGCGAAGGTGCAGCTTATGCAGTATTAATTTCAGAAATTCTTGTAGGAATCTCATTAAGGATTCTGTGTTATAAATATTTGAATATTCTACCAAAAGCTAATTTCCTTGTGCAAATATTTGTTGCAACACTAGTTGGCTTAATTATGTGGCAAGTTCAAGAAACAATTACAGTAGATAGGTGGTTTGAATTACTATTCCTATCGGGACTTGGAGGTTTACTATTCTTATCCATATTATCTATGATTGGTTCGTTCAATCAGAAAGATTTTAATTTCTTTTGGAATACTTTAAATCCAAAATCGATGAAGCAATATGTAGGAGAAGAACTTAAACGCTAATCATGATATTTACAGTAGTTTTAGTATTAATATTCGTTCTAGCAGTTGTTGGTATCTTTGCATACCAAAAAATATACAATCCAGGACGGCTTTGCAAAACATGCTATAGAGTAGTGCCTGATAAAATCCCCAGCTGTCCATATTGCGATACTGAAATTGAGTGGTAATTATTTATTATCTAATGAATCCGCTATAATTTTGATTGCCACACCTGTTACTGCTCCAGCAATTAAGCCAGTAATGAGCCTTTTTGGATTTGTAGATTCATAGTCTGTCAAAAGTTGAATAGTTCCATCTAACCCTATAGGGATCAATGCGGCAATAACTAGGGGCAGTGTAAGTACAGTTCTTTTCCTAGATGCGTACATGAATCCTATGACTAAACCCAAAAAGATTCCAGTGTCTCTAGCACAAAAAGACATTTGATTATCATTGTATGAATATGATCGATGCGATAATTGGTGGCAATTTAAATCTCCAATGTAGTATATTCCTCTAGCTATGATGTTCATCTCTTGTATAACTTCTTTGTTATCATATTTCCCAACGACTCCACTTAAATCACCGGTAGTTCCA
>CAJWPE010000058.1 GCA_913045625.1 uncultured Chloroflexota bacterium
CTACTCCAACGCCTACTCCAACGCCTACTCCAACTCTTGTCCCAACAGCATCCCCCACTCCTATCCCAACTGCCTCTCCTACTCCCGTTCCAACAGCATCCCCCACTCCTATCCCAACTGCCTCTCCTACTCCCGTTCCAACGCCTACTGTTACCAACGTATTAAATGAAGCTACCCAAAAAATCGTTCGAGTAACATCAGGAAATAGTTCTGGAAGTGGAGTTATAGTTGACAGTCCCAACAAAGACTATAATTATTCAAAACTGATCATCACAAACAGCCATATCATTAAACCTTTTAACAACCTGACTATTGAATTCTTTGACGATTCAGTCAAATCAGGTTCTCTTATAAAAAATGACTCCATTAATGATATTGCTTTAATATATGTGAATAATCCCAATGAACACAAATCATTCGATATCTCAGGAATCAGTGACCCAAGAGTTGGTGAAAATGTATATGCCTTAGGTTATCCATTAGCTTCAAATTTCACTATTACATCAGGAATTGTTTCCGCTAAGGTCATCATTGATAATCAACAAATCATTCAAACTGATGCAGCTTTGAATCCGGGAAATAGTGGTGGAGCACTAGTAAATTCTAAAGGAGAATTACTCGGAATAAATACAAGCAGAGTTGAGCAAAGCAGTGATGGTAGGGCAGTAAACAATCTAGGATATGCGATTTTCATTGACTATATTCAAAACCTTTTTGGAGAATTAAATTAATTCTCCTCTAAAAGATTTACTTGAATATTTTTGCGTTTCTCATAATCATCTGCAAATTTTGTAATTGCAGCCAATATAGTTTCGGAATCTAAGTTTGCTTCTTTTAAAACCTCTTCTTCAGACCCACCTGATAACCATGAGTCATTCCAATCTGAAACCAATGAATATTCTTCAGTCAATGGCCCAACTGATGAAACAGGCCACATTCTTTTCGTACCAGTACTCACAATCATCATATTAAATTTAGCTGAATCAGGCATTACAGAATCTTGATAAGACTTTGATTGAGCTCTAAATAATTCTTCGGAAACAGCTGAGATAATGCGAACATTTATACCAGACTTGTTAATCTCTGAGATTATATTCATTAAGTTGTTAGTTGCTGAAGCACCTTGTACAACAACATATCCTTGTTTAGGTTTGTCATTATCAAAGTCACGAATTAAATAAAAACCTTTTGCTGCAGCCCTAATATCTGTATCAGCCAAACTATCACGGTCAACAACAGGATAATCAGGGCGAGCACATTCTAGTACTATTACTCCCACCTTAGGATCACGAGCTGCAATTTTTGCAGCTGCAAAATACGCTGGAGCCACATCGTTATAGTCCCAAAAATTCAAATTAATGATTTGATCTCTTGGAAAGAGTTTCCAAACTTGAGGTGAAAAAATACCAAAGTGAGTTCTCGCATCAGCTGCAGTTTCAGGTCCTGAATGACCCGCAAGTATATTTAAAACTCCAACTCTAAATGGACTATCTTGATTTTGTTGACTCCATACTCTTACAGGAAGATACATTAGAGGAGTAAATGCACCATAAGTTCCACTTAAAGCCCAAACACCTGAATGAACATTTGGATCCAAAGAAGCAGATTGACTAACTAACCCAACAGCAGTAGAAACGTTTCCTGCCTCTTGAATGGCAGATTTCATTCTAATTCCTGTAGGATTAGTAACAGGATCAAAAGTTCCCCAAACAGACCCTTTTTCTACGTTGATGGATTCTGCCAAATCGGCAGCCAACAAAACCATTCTGTTATCTGTAACATAGTTCATCCATTTCACGATTTCAGAAATTGCTCGACGACCACCTCGTTTATTTCCATATTGTTCAAAAAGTTTAATATCTAAATCTTTACTCTCATCACTAGTATGTTTACTCATAGAAACTTTTTGAGATTCTAATGGTAAATTTGCAGGATCTAATCGAGTATCTAAAAATGGATCTTCTTTAGGATTAATTCTTAAATTTAAATCATCTGTAACCTGGTCACCAATTGAAACTAAATGATCGGCAAGCCATTTACCCAAATCTGTTCTATCTAAAACCGACATAATTACATCAATATTTGTTTTATACTGAATTAATCTTTCACGTTCATCTGTCACTGGCCCATCTTCTATTCCAACAAATTCAACTCCAAATCTTTTTTCAAATGTTTTAGCCAAAGAAATAAAATATTCAGAATTCATTGAAAAAGTGTAGGGATGGCTTTTAAAACTAGTAATTTGCTCACCGTAACCAGGTATTTCACCGTTTTGGGCAGCAGGCCACCAACCTTTAACTGTTTTTCCAACCAAAATCATGGGACGGCGATCCGATGGATCCCATTCTTCCATGGCTTTGAAGGTAGAAACTACATCTTCAATGTTATTAGCATCATCTAACGAAAAAACATTCCATCCATATGAAGCCCATTGATCTTCAATTCTATATCCTTCATATTTTGAATCAATTACTCCACCTACCAAACTATCATCAATTCCGGCATTGTTATATGAAAGCAATACTCTCAAACGTTTTCCAACTTGTTGAGAGAGTGCTTGAGTTTTCATTTCTTGAGAATGACCTGAAGTCATAGCAAATTCACCTTCAACAGCTATGATTTTTGGCCCAGAATCACCAGCGCCCATAATTTCCCAAAACGCAGCCTTTCCAGCTGCAGTAGCTACACCTATCCCAGAAGGGCCACCATTTACATCATTTGTAACATCCGTACTTTCAGAATGACCTGAAAGTGAGCGAATCCCACGAATTTTAGACTGAGCCATTACGGAATGGTCCACCAAATCATTATCTGAAAGAATTGTCTCCATTCCTGATTTTGAACGTCTAAATCCTATGCAATCAATTGATAAAAGTGTCTGATTAGGATCGGCATAATATTTTGAATCCCCCGTAAGGTTATATTGCTTATGCAGTGCTTCACCAAGAACCATCCACAGTGCATATGTAACAGGAGCATTATGACCACCAGCTAATAAAAATTTATCTGAAAAAGGATGTTTTGGTCTTCTATAATCGTATTTCATTCCACCGAATTCAGGACCTGCCAAATGAGAAGCTACTGTGTAAGCAGTATAAGCAAGAGGGCCCCCAAAATGTCCTGTTTGACAATAATTACCCATCATTACCAAGGTCATTGCAGTCATAAAAGAAACATCTTCTAGTTGTTTCTTGTTGAAGTCAGGAAGATCAATTTCAGTTGATTTATGAATTGGCTGAAGGGTAACAGACTTAACTTTTGACATATACAATCCTGTAGGTGAATTTGTAAATTTGAATTACATCAAATCTAATCATAGGAATCTTATTGGAGACGGAGAAATGAGTCAATAAATGTATCTGATAATTAACTCATATTTTATTATTTTGTTAACTAATCACATAAACATTTTGAATTATCAGAGGAAAATACTTCCTCTGAGTCAAGTTCCGACATAGCAAAAGCAAAAAGTATTCTTACTGCTTTAGATTCATCAGTAATCTGAAAATCGACTGTGTTTTCAGCTAGCCAGTCTATTTGTTCTTGTTCTAGTTCAATAGTAATTTCTTTTTTTGACATTCGATTCTCCTATAGGTTGACAATATATCTAGATCACACCAACATAGCAACACAAACTTATTTTAGGAGTACGCAATGGCCGAAGATAAAAATCATGACTGGGAATTTGGTATAAAACAAGAAGGTCATACAGCTGACCAGGACATAGACGGAAATGTCATATTAGGAGAAGGTAACTTCAAATATCAAGTGACTGGACTAAATTGGGGCAATCTACCTGACGGATGGGTTTATAAAGAAGCAACAGCTGTGGATGTAGACTCTAAAGATAGAGTTTATGTGTTTAACCGTGGTACGAGCCCAATGATAGTTTTTAATTCTGACGGAGAAATTGTCGATACTTGGGGGGAAGGTGTGTTTTCAAATCCCCATGGTATTACCGTAGGACCAGACGATGAAATTTTTTGTGTTGATAATGGTGATAGCACAGTCAGAAAATTCACTTCTGATGGTAAATTATTGTTTACATTAGGTACACCTGGTGAACATGCACCGAAAATGAGTGGTATACCTTTCAATCGTCCTACAAGAGTTGGTGTTGATAAAAGAACCGGAGAATTTTACGTAGCAGACGGTTATTCTAATGCTGTTGTGCACAAATATTCTCCTGATGGAAAATTACTCTTCACATGGGGAGAATCTGGAACTAACCCTAATCAATTTAATATTGTGCATGATGTCGTAGTAGATGATGAAGGCTGGGTTTATATTGCTGACAGAGAAAACCATAGAATTCAAGTATTTGATTCAAATGGTAAATTTGAAACTCAATGGAACAACATGTCCCGAGCTGCATCATTAACTCTTAGCTCTTTAACTGGAGAGCAATTAATGTATGTTGGGGAATACTTTTGTGGAATCGGGTCTAATGACACAGGTACTGATCTAGGGCCTAGAGTTTCTGTATTAAATTTAAAGGGTGAAGTTCTTGCTAGAGTAGGACGTGATAGCTATGGAGAGCAAAAAGGAAGATTTTTCTCGCCTCACGGAATCGCTGTAGACTCAAATGGCGACATATATGTGGCAGAAGTAGCATACAGTGATTATGGTAGCAAAATGGACCCTCCTAGAGAATTACGATCTATGCAAAAACTCGTAAAAATCTAAATTTTATTCCGTGTAGAGATATTCATCCACCTCCAATGGCTTTAACTATCTCTACACGATCACCTTCAGAAAGAATTTTTAAGACATAATCGTCTTTTTGAACTATTTCTTGGTTCAAAGCTACGGCAAAAGCTTTTTGATTCATAAGCCCGTTAGAATCAAGATACACTAATAACGATGTTCCTGAAGCTAATTCTATTTTTTTACCGTTTACAAACACATTTATCAAATCCATATCAACCTCTGAAATTTTCATCCATAATAGATTTTAATCTTCTTGTAGCGTTCACTGGATTTCTATCCTCTAATATAGATCCAATTACTGCTATTCCATTTGCTCCCGCATTCATTACGTCTTTAACGTTCATGTGATTAATGCCACCAATTCCAATTACTGGAATATCTAATTCATTTTTAATTTGTTCAATTAATTTAGTTCCTGAAAGTACTCCATCAGGATGAGATTTAGAAGGGAAAATAGTACCAGCAATTAAATAATCAACATTGTTTGAGTACGCTATTCTAGCTGCTTCAATAGAGTGAACAGACTGTCCAACAATCAATTGAGTGTGAATAAAATCATCAAGTTTCTCGGTTGATTCAGGTAAGTGAATACCATCTATTTCAACAAATTGATTGACTTGTATATTAGAATTCACAATCAATAAAGAATCATTTTTAATAATATTAAGACCATCCATTAACTGTTTACCCTTAACTAAAGCATTATCAGCTAAATTTTCTTCCACTAATGCTTTAATAGCATAAATTCCTACTACAGAGGCCAATGGAT
>CAJWPE010000059.1 GCA_913045625.1 uncultured Chloroflexota bacterium
CTAAAATTTTTGGGGGTGATCAATCTAAATCTCCTGTTGGAGGAAAAGGGTCTGAAACAATGAAAGATGTTGAAAAACTATTAGATATTAGTTATAAAACGTTTGATGATGAAATTTTGATTACAGGATATGTAAAATAGGATAGTTATGTTTACAGGAATTGTAGAAGAATTAGGAAAAATTTTGAAAATTTCAGATTCCGAAATTAATATTCAAGCTAGTATAGTTTTATCTGATTTAGAAGTGAAAGATAGTATTTCAGTTAATGGAGTTTGTTTAACTGTAGTTGAAAAATTCGATGACAATTTTCGGGTTAATGTGGTACCTGAAACTTTACGAAGAACTAATTTAGGATCATTATCTGATGAATCCCCGGTGAATTTGGAAAGATCAGTTGCTTATGGTGGGAGAATTGGCGGTCATTTAGTACAAGGACATGTAGACGGGACGGGTGAAATTATTGAAATCATTCCTGATGGAGATGCGGAAATAATTGTTATTCAGATCGATAAACAATTTTCAAAATATATTGTGGAAAAAGGCTATATCTGCGTGGACGGAGCTAGTTTAACAGTTGTAAAATGCGACGAAAATTCATTTTCAATCACTTTAATTCCATACACTAAGGAGCACACAGTATTTGCTATTAAAACTGTGGGAGACATAGTCAATTTTGAGGTAGATATGATTTCAAAATATGTTGAAAACATTCTCAAGTTAAAAAACTAAAGGAATTCTTATGCCACTTTCTACAATTGAAGAAGCTGTTGAGGATATAAAACACGGCAAAATGGTTATTATTGTCGATGACGAAGATAGAGAAAATGAAGGCGATTTAACTATGGCTGCGGAAAAAATTACTCCCGAAGCTATAAATTTTATGGCAACTTATGGAAAAGGCCTAATATGTGTCCCTATGTTAGGGGAGTATTTGGAAAATTTGAATTTACCTCTGATGGTTCCTCAAAATACCGCTCCTTTGAGTACAGCATTTACTGTTTCTGTAGATTATCTTAAAGGTACCTCCACGGGTATTTCTTCACATGATAGGTCTTCAACTATCAAAGCATTAATTGATCCGGATACTAAACCAGAAGATTTAGGTCGTCCTGGGCACATTTTTCCTCTTAGATATATGGATGGAGGTGTTTTGAAAAGAACTGGACAAACTGAAGCTTCAGTTGATATTTGTAGGATTGCTGGCCTAAAAGAGGCAGCTGTTATTTGCGAAATAGTTGCAGAAAATGGTGAAATGGCTCGAATGCCAGATTTAGAAATTTTTGCAAAAGAACATGATGTAAAAATTATTACTGTTGCAGATTTAATCGCTTATAGGCGAACCCATGAAAAATTGATTGAGAGAGTTGCGGAGGCAAAAATCCCAACTCAGTTTGGTGATTTTAAGATTGTTTCTTATTCTAGTGTAGTAGACAAATCTGACCATATTGCATTAATCAAAGGAGAAATAGATTCTTCTGAACCAATTTTAGTAAGGGTCCATAGCGAGTGTTTGACTGGTGATGTTTTTGGAAGTAATAAATGTGATTGTGGAGATCAGATAGATATAGCTATGGAACAAATTTCAAATGCTGGATCAGGAGTCTTACTTTATATGCGCCAAGAAGGAAGAGGCATAGGCATTCATAACAAATTAAAAGCATATGCTTTACAAGATCAAGGTTACGATACTGTTGATGCAAACGTTCAATTAGGATTTCCTCCAGATCCAAGACAATATGGAATTGGAGCTCAAATTTTAGAGGATTTGGGGATTAGGAAAATGAAACTAATCACTAATAATCCTACTAAAAGAGTAGGTTTAGAAGGATTTAATCTTGAAATTACGGAAACTATTCCCATAATTGCAAAATACCATAAAGAAAACATTGATTATATGGACACTAAAAGAACCAGAATGGGTCATTTGTTAGATTCGAATGATTTAGTAGTGGATGAAGATATAAATGAATGAAGAATTTAAAAAAAACCTAGATGGATCAAATCTATCTATCGGTATTGTAGTTGCTGAATATAATAATTTTATCACCTCAAAATTATTAGATTCAACTAAAGAAACCTTAATTTCTAACAATGTTGATTCCAACAACATTTTGGTATTAGAAGTTGCAGGTGCATTTGAGATTCCTGTTGTAGCTTCAAAGCTTGCTAAATCTAAAAAATTTGATGCAATTATTTGTCTTGGAGCTGTTATTAAAGGAGAAACAGACCATTATGAATACGTATCTTTAGCTGTTACGCAAGGGATTGCAAGAATAGCTATAGATAATGATATCCCCGTGATTTTTGGAGTGCTTACGACACATAATGTTGAACAAGCCTTAGATAGAGTTGGTGGCAAAAAAGGTAATGAGGGTGAGGATTATGCTGTGGCAGCATTAAAAGCAATTTATTCAATTAATCAGATAATTTAAACATGAAATTTGATCAAGATTATTTAAAAAATATTGAAAATTATGCTTTTAAAATAGCTCGTGAATCAGGCGAAATTTTACATTCTTATTTTCCAGATATTATTAAGTCTCCAGATTTAGCAATTGAATATAAGGATTCAAATTTACGTGATCCTGTAACAATAGCAGATAAGAAGGTTCAATCTTTTTTAGTAGATAAAATTAAAAGTGAATTTCCTGATCATGGAATTGTTGGTGAAGAAAGTGAATCTCAAGATGATTTAGCTCCTGATTATGTTTGGGTATTAGACCCTTTAGATGGGACCAGGAATTTTATGTACGGGTTTCCAATTTATGCATGCTCTATAGGTGTTTTGTACCATGGAGAACCCGTTGTTGGAGCTATTTTTATTCCTTGGCCTAATTCCCGAAATTTCGGTAGAGTCGTTCATGCAAGTGTTGGTAACGGAGTTAACATTGATGGAGAAACTATAGATACTTCTCAAACTAGAAAACTTGATGGTAATTCCTTAATTACTCTTCCAGGATTTTTTACCAGACGATATAAATTTTCTAATGATTTTTTGCCTGTTTCAGGAGAATTGAGAATGGGTGGCAGTATTGCATATGAAATACTAATGGTTGCTTTAGGAATTTCACAATATGCAGTTATTTCTTCAGCATATTTGTGGGATATAACTGGAGGATTAGCAATAGTTAGAGAAGCAAATTGCGAGGCATTAAGAGTAAATATCAACAATAATGAATCCCATTGGTCTAAAATTTCTCCACTGGTATATGACTGGAAATCTGGGGTAACGAAATTATCAGATCTCCGTCTCAGAACAAATCCTATGTTATTAGCGCCAACTAATTATATTGATGAATTGAAAAATAAAATTTCTAGAAAAAATAACCCTATTAAAAAAGTAGTAAATGGAATTTTTCATTCGTGAATATTTTTTTTGACGTCGATTACACAATCATGTCTATGGACGGAAAAATCAGGCCACATACTCATGATGTTTTTTCTCAATTTATTTCTATGGGACATATTATTTATATTTGGTCAGGAGTAGGCTTGAGACACAAAGATGTTGATAGATTAGGGTTAAATGAATTTGTGTCAGGAATTTTTGTGAAACCTGTTACTGAATACGAAACAGGTATACAGAGATTTAAGGTTGATCCTAGACCAGATTATGTAATAGACGACCATCGTGAAATAGTTGAGTTTTTTGGAGGATATCATGTGTCCCCATATTATTTTAAAGATGATTCGGATAACGAAATTTTAGAACTGTTTGAAAATACTATTAAATATTTTGAAACTGGATTATCCGATTGTAAAAAATTGTTTCATAAAAATAATTAATTTAGTCATGACAATTGAAGTTTTAGATCCCAAAATCTCATCATTAATAGCTGCAGGTGAAGTTATAGAAAGACCTGTATCAGTTGTTAAGGAATTAGTCGAAAACTCCATTGATTCAGGAGCTACTGCAATTAGCGTAGAGACTATATCAGGTGGATTGGATCAAATTAAAATATCTGATAATGGATCAGGCATCAATTCTGTAGATTCTCATTTAATATTTGAAAGATTTGCTACGAGTAAATTGAGAACGGAAGATGACTTGATGAAAATTAGCACTTTAGGGTTTAGGGGAGAGGCTCTTTTTAGTATAGCTGCTGTTTCAGAAATAGAAATGATTACTAAAACCTCTTCAGAAAAATTAGCCACACAAATTTTTGTTGATGAGGGAAAAATAAATTCAATCTCTTATACTGCTTCAGTGACAGGAACAATGATTTGTGTGTCAAATCTTTTTAAAAATTTTCCTGCTAGAAAAAAATTCATGAAATCACCTAGATCAGAAGCTAGTAAAATTACTACATTGATTCAACAATTTATTTTGTGTAATCCGGACATATCATTCGAATTGATACAGAATAATACTAGGAAATTTTCTTCTGTAGGTAACGGAAATTTACGTGATGCAGTGTCTATAGTATATGGAGTTGATGTTACTTCAGAAATGCTTGAAATAATCGAAGACCATAATGATGATATTAGAGTTTCAGGTTTGATTGGATCTGTTTTTCAACATAGGCAAAATAGAAGCGGAATTTCCCTATACATTAATGGAAGATTAGTGCAAAGCCGATCTTTATCATTTAGCTTGGAACAAGCCTATCACGACCATATTCCAAATAAGAAATTTCCTATTGGGATTATTAAAATAGAGTTGCCTTTTGATGAGATTGACGTGAATGTTCATCCTGCAAAAACTGAGGTTAGGTTAATCAATGAGAACAAAACCTTTTCAGTGTTACAGAGATCAGTTAGAAAAACTTTATTAAATTTATTGCAGTTGGCTATGACTTCTTCCCATTGTACTTTCCATAACATGAAATCCATTTCATTATGGTATGCGGCTTTTCTCAATGCCTCTCTTTTTAATGGTAGAGTTTTCATCTTTTCCATATCCCGAAACGTATCGCGAGCTGCATTCCTTTGCCATTGCGCAATTGCTGCCCCTGCTGCCGAGAGTAGACGAGAGTCGCGGGATTTCGGCGTGCTCACGGTGTCGGTGCAGGCGAAGAAG
>CAJWPE010000060.1 GCA_913045625.1 uncultured Chloroflexota bacterium
ATTTCTTGATAAGCCTATGCCAGAATGGGTTGCAAAGGAAAAACTAAGTCAATTAGATTTTGATGATATTTATTACTACATAAAACCTACTGAAGATCAAGCAGACTCATGGGATGAAGTACCAGAAGAAATTAAACAAACTTACGAAAAACTTGGTATACCTGAGGCCGAGAGAACCTATCTTGCTGGAGTTACGGCACAATATGAGAGCGAAGTTGTTTATCACAAAAATAGAGAAGATTTAGAAAAATTAGGCGTATTATTTTGTGATATGGATACAGCAGTTAGAGAGTATCCGGAATTAGTTCAAGAATATTTTGGAACAGTTATTCCTCCAGGTGACAATAAGTTTGCTGCACTAAATTCAGCTGTTTGGTCAGGTGGATCATTTATTTATGTCCCAAAAGGTGTACATGTCGAAGATCCTCTGCAGGCATATTTTAGAATTAATGCAGAAAATATGGGTCAATTCGAGAGAACCTTAATTCTTGTCGACGAAGGAGCTTCTGTACATTACATTGAAGGTTGTTCAGCACCTGTTTATACAACGGATGCTTTACATTCCGCAGTTGTAGAGATTGTTGTCAAAGCATCTGGGACTTGTAGGTACACAACAATTCAAAACTGGTCAAATGATGTTTATAACCTAGTCACAAAAAGAGCACAAGCTTATGGAAATGCAACAATGGAATGGATTGATGCAAATCTTGGTTCAGGTCTAACAGTTAAATATCCTTCTGTTTATTTAATGGAACCCGGTGCACATGGAGAAGTGTTATCCGTAGCTTTTGCTAACTCAGGCCAACACCAAGATACAGGAGCAAAAATGGTTCATCTTGCTCCAGATACAACTTCTTTGATTACATCAAAATCAGTTTCAAAAGGTGGTGGAAGAGGCGCATATAGAGGCTTAGTCAGAGTTGAAGACGGCTCAGAAACAGCAAAAAGTTTTGTAAGATGTGATGCTTTGATTCTTGATGATGAATCAAGATCAGATACTTATCCGTATATGGAGATAGAAGAAGCATCAGCAGTAATAGGTCATGAGGCAACAGTTTCAAAAGTGGGAGAAGATCAACTATTCTATCTTATGAGCAGAGGTCTTTCAGAATCTGAAGCAACATCTATGATTGTCGCAGGATTTGTAGAAGAATTTACTAAAACGTTACCAATGGAATATGCCATGGAATTCAATCAACTGATTGAATTAAACATGATAGAAGCTGGCGCCGTTGGTTAATGAATAGGTAAAAATTGAAAAATAAATTATTTGAAAAAAAATTAAAGTCACTTTCATCCAAAGACTTCAAAAACATTACTGCTAAAGATGAAGACTGGAAGTATCTTGGAAAGAAGATATTTGAACTTAATGATATTGAAATTGGTAAATCTAGTGATATAGAGGCTTCTAAAACATTTGATATTGATTCCAATTGTTTTACTTATGAAATCAATACAGAGCATGATCATATTGAAATAGTTAATATTGATGAAGTCAAAAAACCTTTAATCAAAGAGTCAATAAAAAGGCCGTTTGATAAATTTAATATTGAACAATTTGAAAAAGTAACGGGTGGCTTTCAATTAAATGTAAAAGGAGATAGCGAACAATATTTTTCAGTAAATTTCCAATCAGAGGATAATGCGATTCCTTACATTGGAATTAGTGTAGATAAGAACAAATCTGGAAAATTATATTTAAATTTTGACCAATTAGCTATTGGAAACATTTATCCAATTATTGAAATTTTTCTAAACGATAATTCAAATTTGGAAATAATACTATCTGTAACTTCTCCAAAAGAGATCAATATTGTAAATTCCATATATGCACAGCTAGAAAAAGACTCAAATTTAACTATACACAATATAAGCACAGGAGCAGCATTGTCTCGTTCAAGAATGGATATAGATCTTTTAGGCAATGGTTCAGAATTCAGTTTAGATGGAATATATTTTGGTGAAGAGTCACAAATTCACGACAATAGAGTATTTGTAAATCACTTAGGAAAAAATACGTCATCAAACATGATTACTAAAGGTGTATTAGGTGACCAAAGTAGCTCAATATTTACTGGCACAATACATATAGCTGAGGGAGCAGAAAAAACAGAATCTCATCAAGAAAATAGGAATATATTACTGAGCGAAGAAGCAACTGCTCAATCTGTACCTAATTTAGAAATTTTATGTGACGATGTAATCTGCAGTCATGGATCTTCTGTAGGCCCAATTGAAGAAAATATATACCACTACGTTATGTCTAGAGGTATCAAAAAAGTTGATGCAGACAAACTACTTATAAAAGGTTTTTTTAATGAGGTAATTAATGACAGTAAATGGGATATAGTTCATGGCAAAGTTTCTGAAATTATCGATAGAAAATATATGAATTTAATTGGACGTAAAAATGGCTAGAGTAAAAACTTTTAATACAACAGATATAATGCAAAATGCTTCAAAAGTTTTCAATATCGATGACAAAGAAATAGCTTTATTTAATTGCGAAGGTAAATTTTATGCAATTGATGACCTCTGTTCTCATGCAGAAGCTAGTTTGTCAGAAGGAGAAGTCTACGACTGTAAAGTTGAGTGCCCACTTCATGGGGCAGAGTTTGACCTAAATACAGGAGAAGCCGTAACATTACCTGCAACTAAACCTGTTAAAACATATCCTGTTTATGTTGAGGATGGTCATTTGTACATAGAAATGAATGAAGATGCTTAATATAAAAAATCTTAAAGCTTCAGTAGGTGATGTAGAAATACTTAAAGGCATAGATTTATCAATAAAACCTGGAGAGCTCCATGCAATTATGGGTCCGAATGGATCTGGAAAATCAACTCTTTGCCATGTGATTATGGGTAACGAAAACTTTACACATGAAGGAGTGATCGAAGTAAATGGCAATGATATATCAAAAATGAAACAGAACGAAAGATATGATTCTGGAGTTTTTCAATCATTTCAGTATCCAGTAGGACTTCCAGGGGTTACGCTATTAGAGTTTTCTCAAAACATTAATCCCGAAATTACTGAGGAAGAAATCTTGGAAATAGCTAAAAAATTTAATGTTGACGAATTTTTAGATAGAGAAGTTAATGTTGATTTATCTGGTGGTGAAAAAAAGCGATGTGAACTTTTTCAACTTGCTTTAAGTAAACCGAATATAGCACTGCTAGATGAAATAGACTCAGGATTGGATATCGACGCAATCAAAACTGTTGCAGAGCTAATAAATAAAAACAGAGATTCTGAAACCTCTTATTTAATCGTTACCCATTACAGTAGAATTCTTAAATATCTCGAAGTAGATAAAGTACATGTAGTTGTAAATGGGAATATTGCAAAGTCAGGATCAAAAGAACTCATTGAAGAAGTCGATTCTGGTGGATATACTCAGTATTAGGGCATAAATGACAAAAGAATTTAGAACTGAAAAAGACTCCATGGGAGAGTTCCAGGTTCCGATAGACGCAAATTACGGTGCATCAACTGCAAGAGCTGTTGAAAACTTTCCAATATCCAATTTAAAATTTACTAGATCATTCATTAGAGCACTTGGCGAAATTAAGAAAGCTTGTGCTTATGTTAATTTAAATCACAATTTGTTAAATCAGGAAATAGCAGAAGCAATTATCAATTCCTCTCAAAAAGTAATAGATGGAGTTAATGATGACGATTTTGTTTTAGACATATTTCAAACAGGTTCGGGAACCTCAACTAACATGAACGCCAATGAGGTGATTGCTGCACTTGCTTCACAAGAGTTAAATAAAGAAATTCATCCTAATGATCATGTAAACATGAGTCAATCATCAAACGATGTTATTCCTACAGCTACAAATATTGCCGCCGTGGTAGAAATTAAAGAAAATTTAATTCCAGCGATTGATAAATTAATTGTCTCCTTTGAAGAAAAAGGAAAACTGTGGGAGAAGGTATATAAGAATGGTAGAACACACTTAATGGACGCTACCCCTGTATCTCTAGGTCAAGAATTTAGTGGTTATGCAGCTTTAATTAAAGAGAGGAAAACAGATATAGAAAATTCATTAGTAAATGTCTCAAAATTAGCAATTGGTGGAACTGCAGTTGGAACTGGAATAAATGCACCTGAAAACTTTGGAAGTGATGTTTGTAGCGAAATTTCTAATTCTTTAGAAATTTCATTTCAAGAAATTGAAAATCATTTTACTCGCCAAGGCTCTCGTGAAGAAATTGTACATCTCTCAGGTTGCTTGAAAGCATATGCAGTTTCAATGTTTAAAATAGCAAATGACATTAGATGGATGGGAAGCGGTCCTGTTTCTGGACTAAATGAATTAAAACTGCCCGCACTACAACCAGGTTCTTCAATTATGCCAGGAAAAGTAAATCCAGTTATATCAGAAATGATGATGCAGGTATCAGCTCAGGTTATAGGCAATGATAATACTATTACATTTTCCTCTGCTAATGGTAATTTTGAACTGAATACAATGTTGCCAGTAATGGCGCATAATTTATTAGAGAGCATTTCAATTCTTTCAAGTAGTACTGATGTTTTTAATGATAAATTAATTAAAGATCTTGAGGCTAATACTGACAAGTTACAGGAAAATATTCAAAGAAATTCTATATTAGTTACTGCGTTAGTACCTCAACTTGGATATGATAAAGCTGCCGAAATAGCAAAAGAAGCTATGAGTTCAAACAAAACAATAAAAGAAGTTCTTTTAGATAGCAATCTTTTTTCTAGCGATGAAATAGACAATCTATTAGATATAGAAAAACTTATTTAATGATTCAAAATCTCGCAATCGCTTCGGATCACGCTGGATACAATTTGAAAACATTCCTAATAAACCAATTAGATTCTGATATAAATATAAATGATTTTGGTACTGATAATGAAAATAGTTGTGATTTCCCTGATTT
>CAJWPE010000061.1 GCA_913045625.1 uncultured Chloroflexota bacterium
TTAGGTAAATTTTCTACTTCTCCATATTGATCAATAATTACTAGTTCGTTTTTATCTGAATTAAATCCTATATCAGTTCTTGATACATCATTGCCAATGATTAAATCTAAATCTTTGTCGGTAATTTTGCTTTTGGCATTTTTAACTAGATTTTCAGTTTCTGCTGCAAAACCTACTTTAATGAATGATTCATTTTTCATAGACGATAGTATGTCGGGATTTTTTACCAATTCTATTTCCCAATTTTGGTCTTTTGATTTTTTTGATTTAGTTTTGGCAATTGATTTCGCTCTCCAGTCTCCTACTGCTGCAGCCATTATTAAAACATCGCAATCTATTGAATGGTTTTCAATAGATTGTTGCATTTCGATAGCAGACTTAACTTTTTCTACATTGATACCTATAGGGTTATTTAAACTAGTAGGTGCTGAAATTAATGTAACATTTGCTCCTCTATCTCTAGCTGCTTCTGCGATAGCAAAACCCATTTTTCCAGAAGATCGATTAGTAATTGTTCTGACTGGATCTATATCTTCTTGAGTCCCTCCAGACGTTATTAAAATTTTCTTTTGAGAATAATCTGAATTTTGGCCTAATATCATTGAAACTACTTGAACTATATCGCCCGTATTTGAGAGCCTACCCAAACCCACTAACCCAGAAGCCATTCTTCCATATTCTGGGCCGCATACAAAAAAACCTCTCTGAATTAACTTTGCAAGATTTTCTTGAGTGGCAGGATTCTCGAACATTTTGCCATCCATTGCTGGAGCAAGAATTACTGGAGCTTCTGTAGCTAAAATTGTGGTGCCTAATGGATCATTGGACATGCCATGAGAAATTTTAGCTAATGTATTTGCTGTTGCAGGGGCAACAATAATGCAATCAGCTGATTCTGCCATAGCTACGTGATTAACTGCCAATTCGCTATCTATATCAAATAAATTTGTAACTACTTGTCTGTGAGTGATGCTTTTAAATGAAATTGGGTTGATGAATTGTTGTGCAGAATCGGTCAAAATTGTGTCTACTTTTGCACCTAATTGAGTGAGCTTACTAGCAAGATCAATAGCTTTGTAACAAGCTATACTTCCAGTAACTCCTAAAATTATATTTTTGTTGTTTAAAGGATGATGATTCAAGAATTATCTCTCCCAAGATTTAGGTGAAATATCATGTCTAAACCTTTTAACGTTAAATCGATATTAACATCATCAAAAAGGCTTACTTCTTTTTCTAAAACTGTAGCAAGTCCACCAGTTGCAATCACTTTTGCATCATTTCCCAATTCTTTTTTAAATCTTTGTATCATTCCTTTTATTAAGTCAGCATATCCAAACATTAGTCCCGATTGAATTGAACTAGTAGTATTTTTACCTATTGCAAATTCTGGAGCTTGTAATTCAACTCTTTTAAGTTGAGAAGTTGAATTATATAAAGAGTTGGCAGACACTATCATTCCCGGAGCTATTGCCCCTCCAAGATATTCATTAGAGTTATTGATTGCATCAAATACTGTAGCAGTTCCTAAATCTACAATTATGCAAGGCCCACCATAAATAAAGTTAGCGGCTGCAGCATCTACTATTCTGTCCGCTCCAACATCTTGGGGTCGGTCGTAAATGACTTTAATTCCTGTTTTAGTTCCAGATCCAACTATTAATGGATTAATTTTTAAATATTTTTGACATAGCATGTCAAATGTTGCTGTAATTGGAGGAACTACACTGCAAATACATGCTTGATCTATATCAGTTAATTTGATTCCTGAGTTAAGTATTATTTGTTGCAATAATGTAGCGTATTCATCAGTTGTTTTTGAGACATCGGTTGAAATACGCCATGTACAGATTAAATCTCTAGATTTAAATATTCCTACTGATATATTTGTATTTCCTACGTCTATAGCTAATAACATAATTATTTGTTAGGTTTGGTATTGGTAATTATATCATTGCTAATTTATTGATCAGCAAAATCAGGATATAATCCCATTAATAAAATTTGAGGGAGTGAAAAATGGCTACAAAATCCCAAACTACAATCCTTACCCCATATCAAGTAAATCGATACAGTAGACACATAATTATGCCTCAAGTGGGTAGTGTTGGGCAGAGAAAACTTTTGGATGCAAAAGTTCTGATGGTAGGTGCAGGTGGCTTGGGGTCACCTATTTCTATTTATCTTACTTTAGCAGGAGTTGGAACTATAGGTTTAGTTGAATTTGATAACGTTGATGTGACAAATTTACAAAGACAGATTTTGCACTTTAATGATGATATTGGAAAACCAAAAGTAGAATCAGCTGTTGAAACTTTAAAGTCTTACAATCCTGATACTACAGTAAATGTTCACGAAGAACCTATCTCTTCTTTAAATGCTATGGAAATAATTAAGGATTACGACATTATTGTTAATGGTGCAGATAATTTTCCTACTAGATATTTAGTTAATGATGCTTCTTATATGTCAGGAAAACCATTAGTTGATGGAAGTATTTTGTTATTTGATGGTCAGGCTACTACATTTTTACCCGGAGAAGGTTGCTATAGATGTTTATTTCCTACTCCACCTCCTCCAGGAGAAGTTCCAAGTTGTGCAGAAGCTGGAGTATTAGGTATGTTGCCTGGGATGGTAGGCACAATCCAAGCTACAGAAGTAGTAAAGTTAATTTTAGGTATTGGTGAAACTCTTTCAGGTAGATTACTTTTAATTGATGCACTCAGCATGGAGTATAGGACAGTTAAACTAAGAAGAGATCCTAAATGTCCTTTATGTGGAGATAATCCAACAGTTACCGAATTGATCGATTATGAAGCTTTTTGTGGCGGAGCTTCCTTAATAGGATGAGTTTTTAATTGAAAATTTATACAAAAACTGGTGACGACGGAGATACAGGTCTGTTTTTTGGAGGCAGAGTTAGGAAAAATGATATTAGATGTGAGGCGAATGGATCTATAGACGAGACCGTTTCATCTCTAGGTATTGCTAGGGCATTTTGTCAGAATCCAGAAGTATTAACTATTTTATTGAATATTCAAAATAGCTTATTTACTGCAGCTGCTGAGTTAGCTACATTGCCTGAAAATTATAACGATTTGAAACAATTTTATAAAATTATTGATTCAGATAATGTGACAAAATTAGAAGAAACTATAGATTATATTGATTCTCAAATTCAATTGCCCCCAAGTTTTATATTGCCCGGAGCTTCACCTGGATCGGCAGCTATAGATTTAAGTAGATCTATACTTCGGAGAGCTGAACGAGAAATTGTTACTTTGAAAGATGAAGGAAAACTTGTTAATGAATTTGTACTCAAATATATAAATAGGCTTTCTGATTTGTTGTTTATGCTTGCAAGATTTGAAGATAAAAACTTGCCTTTTGATATTATTACCGGACAAAAATTAAATGATTAGAGAAAAACCTTTAATAGGGATAGTTGATTATCAGGCAGGAAATTTAAGAAGTGTTCAGAAAGCTTTAGAAAAATTTGGAGCTCAAGTTGTGATCTCATCTGAGAAACAACACTTGTTAAATGCAGATGCTATTGTATTCCCAGGTCAAGGTGCATGTGATTCTTCAATGCAAAATCTTAAGAAAAAATCATTGGATGAAGTACTGATTAGATTGATTAACGATCAAGTTCCATTTTTGGGCGTTTGTTTAGGCTTACAACTTCTGTTAGAAAATTCAGAAGAAGGTATTGAAGATTGTTTGGGTGTGATTAAAGGCAATGTGAAAAAATTTCCTTCTGGTTTAAAAATTCCTCATATGGGGTGGAATCAGGTTGAGTGGAGAATTGACCATCCAGTATTTAAAAATATCCCCAATTATCAGAATTTTTATTTTGTACATAGTTATTATGCTGATATAAACGATGATTCTTTAATAGCTGGAGTCACTCAATATGGACAAGAGTTTTCTAGTGCAGTTTGTTTTGATAATGTAGTAGCTACTCAATTTCATCCTGAAAAAAGTGGCGCTTGGGGACTACAAATTTATAGTAATTTTATTGAATTTGTAATTGGAGTTTAGATGGAAATTATTCCTGCAATAGATATTAGAGGTGGAATGTGTGTGAGGTTGACTCAAGGAGATTATTCTAAAGAAACTGTTTTTGATGAGGATCCTTTAAATGTAGTATCTCGATGGATAACGGCAGGTGCAAAATCATTGCACATTGTCGACTTGGATGGAGCAAGAGCAGGCAATGCCATTAACAAAAATCTTATAAGTAGGATGCTTAATTCTGCATCTGGTATCAAAATACAATTGGGTGGTGGAATTCGATCCCCGGAAATCATAAATGAATATATTGATTTGGGCGTAAATAGATTGATTCTAGGAACTGCGGCTATTAAAGATCAAAACTTAATTCAATGGCAAATTAACACCTGTGGAGCAGACTCCATAGTGATTGGGGTCGATGCAAGGAATGGTTTTGTTGAAATAGATGGATGGACGAAAAACAGTGGGGTTTTAGCTTCAGAGTTAATTTCTCAGATGATTGATTTAGGGGTCAAAAACTTTTTATACACTGATATATTAAAAGATGGAATGCTAACTGAACCTAATTACAAATTTATCGAAAATTTATTAAATCAATTTGATATTAAATTGCAAATTGCTGGTGGGATTTCTAATATTAATCATTTAAAAAAACTTGATGATTTAGGAGTGATGTCTGCAATTGTTGGTAAAGCAATTTATACTGGAGAGATTGACTTATCTCATGCAACTAAAATTTACAGTAATGGTGATTAATGACTAATAAAAATTTTTCTGTTTCTAAAAACACTCCAAAATCAATTGATGTATATCATTTGATGTCTTTGTTACCTGTAATGCCTTACTACCAGTTGATTGATGTGGGGTGTGGGGATGGTACTTTATCTGTTCAATTAGCA
>CAJWPE010000062.1 GCA_913045625.1 uncultured Chloroflexota bacterium
TGATAGGTATGAATATATTGGTGATCCTGAATATGTACAAATTCCCGTAGATGGTTTGATTTCTAAAAAATATGCTCTACAAAGGTCAAAGGAAATCGATTTAGATAGAGCACAGTCATATCAGTTTACTCATAAATTTAAATTAAATGATAGTGAAAATACTACTCATTTCAATGTGACTGATTCTGAAGGAAATATAGTTTCTATGACTCAAACTATTAATAATGCTTTCGGAAGTAAAGTAGCATTAAAAGATACAGGGATGTTGTTAAATAATTGTATGGAATTATTTGACCCTAATCCTGGAATGGCAAATTCAATTCATCCTTTTAAAAGATGTTTATCATCTATGACTCCTACAATAATTACTAAACAATCTAAACCATATTTAGTATTAGGTACTCCAGGAGGAAGAAAGATTTTTGGGGCAGTTGCCCAGGCTTTATTAGCCTTGATTAATGATGATTTGTCTTTACAGGCTTCAGTAGAAGCTCCCAGAATTTGGACAGATGGTGGTGTAGTGGAATTAGAGTATGAATTTGATGAAGATATAAAAAAATCATTACAGTCTATGGGGCATGATGTAACTACTGTGAATAGAGTGGCAGGTGGATTAAATGCGATTATGTTTGAAAATGATTTGATGGTTGGAGCTGCGTGTCACAGAGCAGATGGCTCTCCTGCGGGTTTAAGTGGAGGGTATGCTATGCCATCAAAACCTGGTGATGCATTTAGAGATTATTAGTATAGATTTAAATTGAATGTCGCAACATTAAATTATAATATATTAAAAATAATCAATAAAACAGCAACATTTATTTATTTTATGGCAACTATAAATCCTAAAGGTGTTAGTAATTGGAAAGATGGTAAAAAAGGATTTCAATCTGCTCTCAATGACTGTCAGCAAATTGGACTGATGTTAGCTTGGCAACAAAATAATTGGAAAAATTCCTCTGGAACTAATTTTCTACAGTCTAGATATAAAATCACATTACCTGCTAGGACTTTATCTGCATATAAAAGACGATTAAAAATTTTTTCAGACCAATTTTTTGGTTCTGAGCATTTAGTAGTTGATTGGGGTGATTTTGAAATGCTAAATAAATATGGCATTCCTCAATCTCAATTTAAGCAACTTTTTCAAATGAATGAATATGTTCAAAAAATGTGTATGGATATTGGAGTAGATCCTGTTTCTCCTACTTACAGAAGTTTGAAATGGTGGGCCTATGTTAATGAGTATTTTTCAGACTCAATAAATAATCCTACTGATAGACAAATAATTGGAGATCAATTTTTTGTTAGGGACTTGTTTTCTATAATTAACAAGACTGATATTTTACGAAGTGATTTAGACATGTGGTTGATGTATAAGCCTTGGATTTCTACATCAAATATGAATGCATATATCTCAAAAATTAGTGAAGGTTCAATTATTCCTGTAGATATTATGAATTCTGGATGGGGAATAGAAATTGCAGATAATTCTGATGGTTCTAGGACTTATCCAAAAGGTTATGGGTTATCGGTTCTGAATTGGCTTTTATCAACTTCTCCAGAACCTTTTATATTGCCTTCACAGATTATTGAAAAATATTCAATTTTTGCAAAACATTAATTTTATTTATGAAACCAATGGTGCGCTGCTGCTTCATCAGGCCACATAAAATCAAAATCAGCTTTGATAGCGTATTGTCTGTCCAAATCATCTCTGTCCCCGATATGGCAATAAACATCTGCTTCAAATTGCTCTTTCACATCTGGCAACATATGTTTGGACACAGCAAACTCGATTTCGATATTATATTGAGTGAGAATCTTTCTCTGAGTACTTAAAGGTCGGTCTGAACAAGTTCCAATTATGTAACCTTTACTCTTTGCTATCCTGACCATTTCCATAGTCAAATCGCCAGGAGGATCTCCGACCTCTAAAGTACCATCTATATCTAGGCTGATTAGAATTCTTTTTGTCATAATTTAGTCTGGTGTCGCACTCCAAACAGTATAATTTCCTCCTAGAGGCATTGGACCTCCAGATACTGCTATTTCAGGCTTTACTCCAGTGATAGCCCTTTCACCTGCTCTACCTTGAATTTGTTGAATACTATCGGTGTGTAGCCATACTCTACTTCTTCCTGCACCAATGTTTCCTCCACTAGGAGAAACTGGATTGGGACCCTCAATACTTATGTCTGTTTGGTAAAAATCTAATGCTTCTCCAAATTTAATTCCTCTATATCCAAGTCCTTCGATATGGAATTGATGAAATTGTGGAAATCCGTCATACATGTTCTCAAAAGATAAATCTGCAGCTGTAATGCCTGCACCTTCATAAATTTTTCTAGCTGTACTAGCAGTTTCAGCTTCAACTTCATCTAAGGAGGGTGTAAGACTTCTAGGAATAGCTTCACTTGATGCATGATTTAAAATATATACAGGTTTTTGTTTCATATCCTTAGCTCTTTCTGCTGTAGCAAATAGGTATGCTCCTGCCATCATAATAGGAATATCATTATCAAAAAGGTTAGCTGGTTTAGCAATCCATCTAGCATATTCATAATCTTCAGCTGTTAATTCTTCAGGCCTATGTTGATACCAGTATCCTTCGGGCATCATTAGTCCATTTCTTCTTGAATTGATCATAAATGGAGCCATCATATCGTGAGTTTTGCCGTATTTTCTACAGTACTCAGCAAATTGCAATGCAGTGCCTGAGCATGCAGGGGCTCCCCATAGTGTTCTGATGGCAGATGTGCCTTGTATTGCATCATGTGCATTCGGACCACTTTGGTAATATCTGCCGGGTAAATTATGCCATGCTTTCAATACTAGACAAACATTAGTAAGGCCATCACCTACTGCTTGAGAAGCAACATTTAAAGCATTAGACATACATGTCGGACCGTACTGAGTGTATTTAACATTAGTAAGTTCGGGCATGTTTTTTAATAACCATTCTGCACTTAATTTAGCAATTCCGTCTAACGGGTCATCTGTTTGGTTATACGACTGAATCACATCCCATGGTAGAGGGTCTTCCTCTGGCCAGAAAGCTCCAGTAGTTGTGACAGGTGTTATAACTAATCCATCCACCTGATCAGGTGTTACTCCTGCATCCTCTATCGCTTTTCTTAAAGCTAGAATACTTAGGGCGCCAACTGAAGTATCTCTGCTACCATCCCATCTTCTTTCAGTAGGAGAGTGTCCAATTCCAACAGCTGCAACTTTGCCCCTGTGTTCCCAAATTCCCAATCCTTCTTCAGACCGATACATTGATTGTGGTGCATTTTCTGTAGCCATACAATCACTCCTTTTAGAATAAATTAATTAGATATTTTCCATTCAGGTACGTTTTGACCATTAGGTAATTTTTCAAAAATTACTTCAACATTTGCTCCAACCGGAACTTCGTCTGCCGGAACTCCGGGTAAATGAGAATACATTTGAATTCCTGGGTCCTCATCTAACATGACAACAGCAACGTTAAAAGGTTGATCTTCTTGTAGCATTCTTACAGGGCAGTCATACACGACTACGTAGTTGTAAATTTTGCCTTTTCCGCTCATTTCTTTCCATTCTAATTCTCCATTTTCACAATCGCGGCATGTTGCTTCAGGAGGGTGTTGAAGCCTGTCGCATGTAATGCAGTTTTGGATCATTAATTTATTTTTGTTAGCAGCATCCCAAAATGGTTGACTTAGTTCGTCAGGGTTCACGCCTTGCTTTGACATATTCACCTCAGCTTTCTTTATCTGTAGCGGGACTCTATCACATTTTTTATCCTTCTTCTAATATAAAAACCCCCTAGTGAAATCTAGAGGGTTTTTAATTTGATAATAAGTGCTATTAGATTGCACAATTATCTGTTGATTGAATTAATTCCGTTTTGAATTCCTTGAGAAGCCCATGCAGCCCAAGGCATAGTAAAGAATTTAAATCCTTTTTCTACAAAAAAGTTAGGATCCATTGTAGGTGGAATGAAATACATTCCTGGAACTACATTATGTTTTTTACAAGCTGCAGCAATTTTGTCTAAACCTGCTTGATAAATATCACTTTCGTATTCTAATGGAACACCTAATTCAATAGATAAATCAGAAGGTCCAATTAGTAATACATCAACTCCTGGAACACTTAGTATTTCATCAATATTATTAATGGCCTGTTGTGTTTCGATCATAGGTACTATCAAAAGTTCTTCATTGACTCTATCTAAATATTCTTTGTAATTCGAAGTTGCGCCCCATTCACCTCTAACACCTGCATTACTTCTGTCTCCAAGAGGAGAATATTGACAGGCTCTCATCATAGCTACCATTTGTTCTTTGGTGTTAACCATAGGCACAATAATTCCCCTGGCTCCTATATCAAGAGCAAAGCAGATTTGATTTGGTTGATTGGTACTTACTCTTACAATTGGAGCAGCTTTTTTGCCTGACATTGCTTTTACAGCTTCAGCATATTGTTTTACTTCAGATACTGGTGAATGTTGTGTATCGAATAGGATAAAATCTAAGCCTGAATCCGCAAGCATTGCTGCATTTTCAGCATTGGGTGTGCCACTTGTCCCGATTGCAGTTTTTCCTGATTTGATAAGTTCTTTAATCGAATTCATTTTACCTCCGGTTACTTTATTTATTTTGGTGCCGAAGGTGAGACTCGAACTCACACGAGTGTTACCTCACCGGTGTTTGAGACCGGCGCGTCTACCATTCCGCCACTTCGGCACAAGGTGTTCATTATAA
>CAJWPE010000063.1 GCA_913045625.1 uncultured Chloroflexota bacterium
TCCTGCTGACATCAAATAGCCTAAACCTATAGAATCGACCCCTAATTCGTCTCTAGCTATAATTGGCAAGATTGCTTCTACAGACCATCCAAAAGTTTCTGATGTTAGCACTATCATAATCAATAATCTAACTTTTTTATTGGAAAATAAACTTTTCATCCCTTCCATCAAATCAATTAAATATGTATTACCATATTGAATTTGTGGCGAATAAATTTCTTTGACTCGAGAAATAATTACAGCAGAAAAAATTAAAAATACAGCACATGACCAAGGAGCAAAGGCAAACCCAACATCTTTTAGTACCCATCCTCCATAAATAGGAGCAATAATTGCCATGATAGTAATAGAAAAAAAGTTGGTCGCAGATGCTTTCAATAATTGATCTTCTCTAACTAATTCTGCAGGAATTGCTAATTTACACGTAAGCCTGAAAGAAGCTACAGAACCTGACAAAAATGCAATTAATAAAATTTGCCAAATCTGTATTGAATCTAAATACAAAAGCAACCCAAAAACTAATGAAATAACACTTTGACAAATCAGAGCTATTACCATCACGTTACGTTTATTCAATCTATCAATAAGAGCACCGGTAAAAGGACTAAAGAATGCTAAACCGCACCCACCGAGACCTGCTGTCATTCCCACCATTAAAGGAGAATCAGAAATAGATAGAATGACCCAACCCATAATCATTGGACTTAAAATCAATACAGCATCATTAAGCAGAATACCAGTATAAAAAATTCTGAAATTTTTGTTACTAAAAATTTCAAACATTTGAATTATTGATCAATATTCTTAAACACCAATCCCTAACCATGTAAAACAGAACTCATCACATCTAAGGTGATGTCAATATCTGACGATTCAATTCCATAATGAGTAGCAAATCTCCATCTCGGTTTATTAGATGCTCCTTTAATATTATTTTCATTTAATGCATTAGTTAAAATTTCACGATACTCAAAGTCAATTTCAAAAAAAACCAAATTAGTCTCTACAGCGTCTACATCTATATTTACATGAGGAAGAGAAGATAATCCTATGGCTAATTTATATGCATTATCATGATCCTCTGAAAGTCTATTTACCATAGAATCTAATGCCACTATTCCAGCAGAAGCTAAAAATCCAGCTTGACGCATACCTCCACCAAGCATTTTTCTCCATTTCCGAGCAGATTCAATAAATTCACTATCACCACAAACAATTGAGCCTACCGGACAAGCTAAACCTTTTGATAAACAAAAACTTACTGAATCTGCACCATCAACCAAGTTTTTGATATCAACGTCAAGTTTTACAGCAGCATTAAAAATCCTAGCTCCATCAATGTGAAATTTAAGATCGTTTTCATGAGCTATATCTGAAAATATTTTACTTTCAGCTTCATCTATTACCCTACCCCCACACATGTTTTGGGTATTTTCTAAAGCAATCATTGAAGTTTTAGGATTATGATTATCTGAAGAATCTCGAATAGCATTTAGTACATCTTCAGGACATATTTTTCCATCGTCTTTATTTTCAACAGTGTGATAAGCAACTCCCCCTAAAGCAGAGGCTCCACCTGCCTCGTATTTAAAAATATGAGACTTATTTCCCACAATAATCTCATCCCCACGATTAGAATGTGCCAGAATAGAAACTAAATTACCCATTGTTCCACTAGCAACAAATAATGCTCTTTCTTTACCTAATTTATCTGCCGCCATTTCTTCTAGAGAATTAATTGATGGATCGTCACCAAAAACATCATCTCCTATTTGCGCCTTTGATATAGCTTCTCTCATTTGAGGGGATGGATGTGTTACTGTGTCACTACGAAAATCTATCATAAAGTTTCCTCAAAATTCATGAATTATAATGCAGTTATTCTATCAATCTAAATAATAAAAAACTATGATTAAATCAATTACAAAATCTTTATTTATCAGAACAGATTCTCATATTCTCGAAGCAGAATTTTCAAACCCCTCTAATTTCGATAAAAACCCCTGTGTCATTTTATGTGCCCCATCCCCAAAATTTGGCGGAGATATGAATAATAACGTCACACAGCAACTAAGTTATGATTTAAACAAATTAGGAATAGCCAGTTTCAAATTCAACTATAGGGGAGTTGGGAATAGTGAGGGTGAAATTTCTAATGGAGCTGGTGAGTTACAAGATACATTAGATGTGATTACATTTGTAGAATCACTTCAAGAAATTGATGGAAGTAGAATAGGAATTGCAGGATATTCTTTTGGTGCGTGGATGGCATTAGATTCAGTTCAAGGAAACCAAAAAGTAAAATCAATCTGTTCTATAGCCTGTCCACAAAACAAATTAGGCATGTTTAGCACAGTTGAAATCATTCAACCTAAACTATTTATTATTGGGGACAAAGACCACGATTTCCCATTAGGGCAATTCAATTTTCTGACTAAAAGATTCAATAATCCCAAACAAATAGAAATAATTACCGGAGGAGATCATTTTTTTAGAGGAAAAGAAACTTTAGTAGGTCAGTTAGGTGCAGATTTTTTCAATAACACTTTATAATACATAACTGAAAAACTATTTAAATTCTATGGAGCAACCAATTGTCAACTAACGAATATCGAACAGAAAAAGATTCAATGGGTGAATTTCAAGTTCCCAGTAATGCATATTACGGAGCAAACACTATGAGGGCTGTTTTAAATTTCCCAATTAGTGACTTGAGATTTTCAAGATCTTTTATAAATGCTATTGCAACAATTAAAAAAACTGCAGCACAAGTAAATATGGAGTTAGGATTACTAGATTCAGATCTGGGGAATGCAATCACTCAAGCTGCCCAGGAAGTCGCAGAAGGTAAGTTTGACAATCAATTTGTAGTAGATATTTTCCAAACAGGATCTGGAACATCTACCAATATGAATACGAATGAAGTGATATCTAATCGTGCCATAGAAATTTTAGGAGGAAAGCTTGGTTCTAGATCACCCGTGCATCCAAATGATCACGTTAATACTGGACAATCATCCAATGATGTAATCCCTACAGCAATTCATTTAGCAGCATTAATTTCAATTTCAAAAAACTTGATTCCTTCATTAGAAATTCTTCTAAATTCACTAAATAGCAAATCAAAAGAATTTATGGGTATTGTCAAAACTGGAAGAACTCACTTGCAAGATGCAACTCCAATCAGATTAGGTCAAGAATTTTTAGGCTATGCAGGCCAAATTGAAAGAGCAATTTTGAGATCTGAAAATGCTATTTCAGAACTTTCTGAAGTTGCATTAGGTGGAACGGCAGTAGGAACAGGAGTAAATACTCACCCAAACTTTTCATCAAAAGTTTGTGAAAAACTATCTGAAGTTTTACAAATTCCAATTTCCGAAACAACTAATCATTTTCAATCTCAAAGTACATTGGACAATATAGTTGAAGCTAGCGGTTCTATGAAAACAATTGCTGTAAGTTTGATGAAAATTTCCAACGATATACGATGGATGGGTTCCGGACCAAGAGGAGGATTTGGAGAAATCGAACTACCTGAAGTTCAACCTGGAAGTTCAATCATGCCTGGAAAAGTTAATCCTGTAATTCCTGAATCAGTATGCCAAGTCGCTGCCCAAGTAATTGGAAATGACATGTCTGTAGCAGTAGCTGGGCAATCAGGTAATTTCGAAATAAATGTAATGATGCCCGTAGCAGCACACAATCTTCTTGAATCAATTGATTTGCTTGCAAATGCATCAAAAAATCTTGCTATTCAATGTATTGATGGACTCAAAGCAACAAATAAAGGACCTGAAATGGTCGAAAGTGGTCTAGCAATTGTAACAACATTAGTTCCTCATATTGGGTATGACGCTTCTGCCGCATTAGCGCACAATGCTCAAAAAACTGGTGAGTCTATTAAGACAGTTGCCATTCGAGAAACGAATATACCCAAAGAGGAATTAGATAAAATTTTAGATCCTGAATCGATGACTGAACCTTCTGAATATTAAAGTAATGACTCAACAAAATCTTTTTGATCGCTAAGTGACATAGACCCTTTGTTGACTATCTCCATTGTTAATGAATTAAGTACTCTGCCTATTTCAGGACCTTCATCTACACCTAATTCTAAAATTGATTTCCCGTCAATAATAGTTTCCAGGTCCAATAAGATACATTGAAAAATTTCAATTTGTAAAATCAATTTTTCTTCAAGCAATTTTTTTGAGATTTCTAAAATGTTTTTTGGAATCATATTTAAATATTTATATAGATCTTCTTTTTGTAAATTAGTGTCCATCCGTTCAACAGTAGTGAAATCCATAATTGCTTTATGATTTTTAGTTTTTAGATCTAATCGATTTGAAAATTTTTCTCTATCTAAATAATTAAAATGAGAAGATATAAACACCCACCACATATTTTCATCATTAATACAAATATCTTTTATATGCTCTAAATCTCCTAATGTATTTCTATCAGCTA
>CAJWPE010000064.1 GCA_913045625.1 uncultured Chloroflexota bacterium
AATGCATGTTTATGAAAGCGGTCAGGTAGATAATGTCGCTGAATCTGAAGAAGATGCATACGAACAAATCAAAAAATTTCTTTCATTTCTACCAAATAACACTAGTGAAGTAGCAGCTCGAGTTGAAACTGGTGATTCGCCTGACAGAAGACCTGAAGAATTATTAAATATTATTCCCGCAAACAGAAAAAGATCTTACGATCCCAGAAAATTAATAAAACTTGTTGTTGATAATGGTGATTTTTTTGAAATGAGAGAACATTATGCTGGATCAGTAATCACTGGATTCGCTAGAATGGATGGCTACAGTGTAGGGATTTTGGGTAGTGACCCCAAAGTTTTAGCTGGAGCTATGGATGGATGGGCAGCAGAAAAATATGCCCATTTCGTAGATTTATGCGATGCATTTAATCTACCTGTCATGATCTTCTTAGACATGCCAGGGTTCATGTTAGGATCTCATGCAGAAAGAAAAGCAACAATGAGAAGAGGTATTTCAGCTCTGATAGCCAGCTATGAGGCTGACGTGCCCAAAATAGAATTCAACATCAGAAAAGCTTATGGAGTTGCAGCAGATGCTCCTCATAGTCTAGGACAACCAAATGGAGTGAGCCTAAAATACGGTTGGCCAGCAGGAGAATATGGCGGAATTCCTATAGAAGGTGGCGTAGCCGCAGCATATAGACGCGAAATAGAAAACGCTCCAGACCCTGAAGCTCATAGAAATATGATTGAAGAAAGGTTACTTAAACTTCGATCTCCATTCAAAGCAGCGTTACACGGTGATATGGTCGATTTAATTGACCCTAGAGAAACACGATACTTAGCTTGTAAATTTGTGAAACTTGCTCAACCACTTTTGAAAAAATTAGCTCAACGTCCAAAACGAGCAGTCCGACCATAAGGAGACAAAATGGTAGATCTTAATCAAATCAAAGTTTTAACCTGGGATATCGGAGGCACTGTTTTTGATTGGCGCGGGACGGTACAAGATGAAGTCGGGAACCTTGCTAAAGAACAAGGGGCAGATATAGACATTTATCAATTTGCTAGCGACTGGAGATACGGCATGTTTGATATGTTAGCCAAAGTCAGAAAAGGTGAATTACCTCACATGAATGCCGATGAAATTCACAGAAAAATGCTAGATATCGTATTAGAAACTCATTCAGATTTAAAACTTTCAAATGATAAACGAGATCAATTAAACACAATTTGGAGAAGGTTAAAAGCTTGGGATGATGCTCCTGCAGTTATAGAAAAACTTAGAAGCAGATTTACAGTTGTTCCATTAACAGTTCTTAGTTGGTCGATCGGCGTAAACTGCTCTAAACATAACGGGATTAGCTGGGATGGTCTACTGTCTTGTGAATTTTTAAGGCAGTACAAACCAGACCCTGGAGCATATTTACATGCAGCAGAATTATTAGATACAGATCCATCACAAATTATGATGTGTGCTGCTCATACAAGAGATTTAAGATCTGCTATGAATGCCGGATTTAAATCTGCTTTTGTTTATAGAGCAGGTGAAAAATCATTAGAAACAATGACAGACGAACCAACAGTTCCACTAGAAACTTTTGATATTGCTGCTACAGACTTTAACGACCTAGCTGAAAAATTACTCAGTTAAAACGTCCATTTGGTGAATCCATAAACGAACCTCAGGCCATAAGGAGACAAAATGGTAGATCTCAATCAAATCAAAGTCTTAACTTGGGATATAGGAGGCACTGTTTTTGATTGGCGTGGCACTATACAAGACGAAGTGGGACATCTTGCTAAACAACAAGGTGTAGAAGTAGATATTTATCAATTTGCCAGTGACTGGAGATATGGCATGTTTGATATGCTCGCTAAGGTAAGAAAAGGTGAATTACCTCACATGAATGCTGATGAAATTCATAGAAAAATGCTAGATATAGTATTAGAAACTCATTCAGATCTAAAACTTTCTAACGATGAACGAGATAAATTAAACATGATTTGGAGAAAATTGAAAGCTTGGCCTGACGCTCCTGCAGCTATCGAAAAACTCAGAAGCAGATACACTGTAGTTCCATTAACTGTTCTTAGCTGGGCTATCGGAGTGAATTGCTCTAAACATAACGGAATTAGCTGGGATGGATTATTATCTTGTGAATTTTTAAGACAATATAAACCCGATGCCGGAGCATATTTACATGCATCTGAATTACTAGATACTGACCCATCACAAATCATGATGTGTGCAGCACATACCGGAGATTTAAAAGCAGCGATGGATGCAGGTTTTAAATCTGCTTTTGTTTACAGAGCAGGAGAGATAGATCCTACTGTTCAATCTGAAAGAAGGTCAGAGGAACCAACAGTTCCACTAGAAACTTTTGATATTGCCGCTACAGACTTTAACGACTTGGTTGAAAAATTACTCAGTTAAATGTGTATTTGGCTGGTAATCCAGCCAAATACACATAAAAAAACTAATCAGCTGTAGCGAAAGAGCGTCCTACATATATGTAGAAAGCTGAAATGATAATGAAACAAAGACCACTAACTGCAGTACCCATGTTTATAAAACCATCATCAAATCCAGCAAGTAAACTAACTAACCCTGCTACTAATCCAGCTAAAGCAGCTATATAA
The DNA here is from genome assembly GCA_913045625.1 of uncultured Chloroflexota bacterium. GTDB lineage: Bacteria > Chloroflexota > Dehalococcoidia > Lucifugimonadales > UBA826 > AG-426-M11. Next base: position 2,629 of record CAJWPE010000064.1, read on the forward strand.
GCAAAAATAGAATTGTATTCATCTCTTGTCGAAGCTCCCAGAGCTATCAAAAGATTCCCAATTCCAAAAAGAGGTCCTGAAACAACATTGATTCCTAAAAATGTCCCTACAAATGCTTCATTTGTGAATCCCATTGCAGTAGATGAAGCAATTCCTAATGAAATTGTCCAACAGATTATAGCTACAAAAATCATAGGAAGACCCAATCTAGCTATTGCATGGCCACTTCCACCTTCCATACTTTGCACCCAATGCATAGCTCCTGAGAAAACTGCTATTAATCCCAACGGGATCAACATGCTAACAATTATTGCTATCTCTCTATTAGCCACTAATGCAGCCGCCTGAGCAGCAGTATCATCAGCGTCACCAGGATCAATAATCATTCCTCCGGGTTGCAAAAAGAACATTACCAAAGCAATGACAGGTCCTATCATCAAAGAATATCCTGCGACCTTATTAACAGTAAGTGTGCCCATTTGAGTCCCTCCTTTTTAATATATTTGATTTCTCAAATCACACTATTAAAAATAGTCATCCAAAATTAAGTAGAACACCAGCAGTTTTTGTATTATTTATTATTTGAATATTGATTATTTAAAAAGATTCGAATCAGAGAGACTATTATCTAGAAATGAGGATCTGATTTTTACTCCCCACCTTCCATTAACTTCAATAAAAATCCATAAAGTGAGAAATGAATTGTATGGAGTTCCATCTGGATGACGGCGAGTCTGAAGAAAAGTTAAATGTACTTTTTGATCGCCAAATTGAACAGCTGTCATTTGACTAGTAGTAGTTTCACCCCAATTTTCATCAATCAATTTTTGAGTATCATCTTCTAACATGAGTTTATGATGATCAGATGTTTCCCATACTTTGACATCATTACGACCTGACAATCTGTAATGAGGAAAATGCATTTCTTGAAGCATTCCTTGAATATCTCTAGTATTAAAAGCATTAGACCATCTATAAAATGAATCAATTGCCAAATCCTTAGCGTCTTTCATAGTTACCTCCATTGATTGTTCTAGTACAATCATACTCAAACATTAAATGAGATCTACATATGAGATTTAAAAAATTTTATTTAATTGCTACAACTACATTATTGATTGTGATGACGCCAATTTTAATTATGACTATCATCACATTAGGAAATAATTTAAAAGATAGAATTGCTAACGAAGATTCTATAGTTTCTTCCCAAGATGGTTCATCTTTACAAAATTCAGACTTTTTCAGAATAGCACCGACATTCACTCCTGTACCTACTTACACTCCTGTACCTACTTACACTCCTGTTCCTACTTTTACTCCTGTTCCATTACCGAACCAATTTCCAACTCCTGAACCATCTCCTACACCTATACCAAAGTATATTTCCCCTACTCCATTAATTGCTCTGTGTACTTATGCAAGTCCATCAATCCCTAAAATGACAGCTAATGAACTTAAAATTCTTCAGACTCAACCTGGGAATGCAATGTTCTTACCTTCAAAAATTTTCGGCGATGAAACAACTAAATTAGTAACTTTCGGAATTAAAGAAATAGTAGTCAGCGAAAATTCATCTAATTCTATTGAACTTTTTGATGACGGAACTCACGGCGACAACATAGCTGGTGACAATATTTTTTCTAGAGCATGCTTGGATAGGAATGATTTAGAACTAGAGTACGACCTGATTAACGGTCAATCAGGAAGGTATACATTAGGCAATGCTATGCTTAATGTAGTTCATCCTTCATTACGAGATAATGTCCCGTTTGAACAATTC
>CAJWPE010000065.1 GCA_913045625.1 uncultured Chloroflexota bacterium
TGCTAAGGTATTAGTAGGAAATTTACCTAGAGATGGAAAAATAGAAGTATGTTTTGTAGAAAATTATCATCCTGAATATCTACAAAAATTGCATGATAATTTCATAGACTCAGATGTTATGTTTTTGGTTTGTTCAAAATCTGGAACTACTTTAGAAACATTAATGATATTTCAATATTTTTATCATCATGTTGAGAAGTCGAATTTGTTCGATTCTCCTGGAGATGCCTTTATTGCTATAACTGATAAGGGTTCTGATTTGGAAGCAATAGCAATATCGAAAAATTTTTCTGACATTATTTATGGAATCAAAGAAATTGGTGGACGATATTCAGTTTTATCTAGTTTTGGAATTTTTCCTGCTTTGATGAGTGGCGTTAAATCGGCTGATTTACTTGCATTGTTGACACATCAAATAGGAAAATTTAATGAATTAGGGTATGTGAATGAATGTGAAAAAATTATTCGATTTATTCTCCAAGGTTTATTAATTGATAAAGACAAGTTATTGATTAGTATTGATCCTAAATTTGTAGGGTTTTCTGAGTGGGTTCAACAATTAATTGCAGAAAGTTTAGGTAAAAACCAAAAAGGTATTATTCCTATAATTATGACTAATGCAGAAGAGAATTTTATTCAAAGTGATTTCATATTTTCATTGAAAAAGGCTTCAGAATTTTCCTGTGATCTGATTATATCTTCCGACAAGCAGACTTTAGAAGTCTCGATTTCTGATGAGAATGATTTGATTACTCAATTATTTGTATGGGAATTAGTAGTATCAAGTTTGGGAGTACTTATGCAAGTTAATCCATTTGATCAACCTGATGTTCAATCGTCAAAAAATGAAACAAATTACTTGATTCATTCAAAACAACAAATTGATATTTTAGAAAAAACTATTTCATTTGATGAATTAATTAATTGTTTTGAGAATTTAGATGAAAATAATTATGTAGGATTTTTATATTTTGCAGATCCTACTTCTCAAATCCCAAATTTGATGAATTTGTTAGGTGAAATTCTTGCATTAAAATTTCAAATCCCTGTGATTCAAGCATTGGGTCCTAACTATTTACATTCATTGGGACAATTGTTCAAGGGAGGACCTGATACAGGTACATTTATCCAATTTGTTTCAACCGATTTAGGCTTAGACATTACAGTCCCAAACCAAGATTTTTCATTTTATGATTTGATGAATTCGCAAATTCAAGGAGATTACAAAATTTTAAATTCTATAGGCAGAACACCTATCGTTATTAATTTAGGAGATGAACCTGAGAAAAAACTTAATGAATTTATCAAAAATGCGAAATTAATTTAATTATAAATTTACTAAAGATTTTTGAATAATAGCTTCATACTCATTAAGTATTTCGTTATTTAATAAGGAAGCAGGTTTTGATGTGTCTTGGTAATCTTGTCTGATTTGAATAGATCCTAAAAAATCAAGATTTAGTTCGTTTGCAATTTCAGTCCCAGCACCTGAACCAAAAATACCACCTGACATATTTTCGACGATTCCTAAAACATTTACCTGTAGCTTTTTAATCATATTTATTGATCTTTTGGCATCTATTTTTGCTAGTTCTTGAGGTGTAGTTACTACTACAAAACCATCCATAGTAAGTGTTTGCATTACGGTGAGTGGTGAGTCTGAAGTTCCTGGTGGTAAGTCAACAATCAAATAATCTAACTCACCCCAATTTGTAGATTGCAACATTTGATTGATTGCATTATGGATCATGGGGCCTCTCCAAATTGTCGCTTCATCTTCATTTTCTTGAAAGTATGCCATTGACATGACTTTTACACCAAATCTTTCTGCAGGGATCATTTTTTTGTTTTCGTCTAACATCGGTTGCTCTGATATTTTCATAGCTCTAACAACATTTGGGCAATCAATGTCTACGTCAAGAATCCCTACTGAGTATCCAGAATTAGCAAGTGCAGCAGATAAATTTACTGCAACAGTAGTTTTCCCTACACCGCCTTTCCCGCTATAAACTCCAATTTTGTTTTTTATACCGTCTAAAGATGAATCAATTTGTCTTTTTTGTTCAAATTGACGCTTCATAGCCTCAATTTTGGCTCTAGCTTGTGCGGGGTTTTGTTGTGTCATATGAGTTAATCGAGACCCAAAAGACGTTTGCCTTCTTCTGTAATCATTTCAGGGTTCCATGGAGGGTCGAAGACAAGGTCAACATTAATATCTTCAATTCCATCAATTTCTGCAAGCCTCCATTCTGCTTGTTGGGCTATATATGGACCCATGCCACAACCAGCAAAAGTTAACGTCATTGTCACTTCTACATCTGATTCGGATATAGAGACTCCGTAAACAAGACCTAGGTCTACTATATTTACTGGAATTTCAGGATCGTATACGTCTCTTAAAGCCTCTAATACTTCGTCTTCTGAAACTGTAGCTGAATTTGTCATTTTAAATTCCTATATTTTAGTTTTATTCTATATTTGACAAAATGGGCTGTCAATTTAAATAAGTTATATGTTAATCAATTAATAAGTTTATAAAAAGTATTTTAATCAGATAGTACTTTTCTTAAATCTACAATTTGATCTCTTATAATTGCTGCTTTTTCATATTCTAATTGTTCAGATGATTTTTTCATTTGAATTTCTAATTCTTTGATCAAATTAGTAATTTCTTCTTTGGGAAGTTCATTGTTAGAAATTGTTTCAGTTTTATACTGTTCTCCCCAAGAAATACTTCTTATTCTTTCATTGATATCTTTGATAGTTTTGCTGATTCCTTTAGGGGTGATCCCATGTTTTTTATTATGAGATTTTTGTAGTTCTCGTCTACGATTTGTTTCATCAATTGCAGTTTTCATTGAATTTGTAATTCTGTCAGCATACATAATAACTTTTCCATCTATGTGCCTAGCAGCTCTCCCAATTGTTTGAATTAGTGCCGTGTAAGAACGTAAATATCCTTCTTTATCCGCGTCTAAGATTGCCACTAGACTCACTTCAGGTAAATCTAACCCTTCTCTTAATAGATTGATTCCAACTATAACGTCGTAAACACCCAATCTTAAATCTCTCAGAATTTCACTTCGCTCAAGAGTATCAACTTCTGAATGTAAATATTGAGTTTTTATTCCACTTTCTTTTAGGTAGTCTGACAATTCTTCTGACATTCTTTTGGTTAAAGTAGTGATTAAGCATCTTTCACCTTTTTTAATTCTTTCTGAAACACTTTCTAATAAATGATCAATTTGACCTTCAATCGGAACTACTTCAACAACTGGATCTATAAGTCCCGTTGGTCTGATTATTTGTTCTGTAATATGCTCATTACTTCTTTCTTGTTCGAAAATACTTGGTGTAGCTGAAACATATACTACTTGGTGAATATGATCTTGAAATTCATTAAAATTTAGAGGTCTATTATCTAAAGCAGAAGGAAGCCTGAAGCCATGTTCCACTAGCGTTTCTTTTCTTGATTTATCGCTGAAATACATTCCCCTTACTTGGGGAATAGTCATGTGGGATTCATCTATAAATAAAAGAAAATCTTTTGGGAAATAATCTAATAAAGTATATGGAGTGCTACCAGGGTTTCTCCTGGCAAGGTGCATTGAATAATTTTCAACTCCAGAACAATATCCTGCTAATTCCAGCATTTCAATATCATATTTTGTTCTCGATTCAAGTCTTTGAGCTTCTAGTAGTTTGCCATTTGAATTTAGTAATTTTAGATGTGTTGAGAGTTCGTTTTTAATATCTTTAATAGCCATTTTAATTTTATCTTCTGGAGTAACAAAATGTTTAGCAGGATATATTTCAAGAAAATCTCTTTGCCCTAAAATTTCTCCGGTTAAATGGTCAATTGTAGAAATTCTATCAATTTGATCACCCCAAAATTCTATTCTGACACAAATTTGTTCATAAGCAGGAAAAACATCTACAGTATCGCCTTTGACTCGGAATTTCCCTCTGGATAAATCGAAATCATTTCTTTCATACTGCATACTGATTAATTGTTCTATTAATGACTTTCTAGTTTTAATATCTCCTTTTTCTATTGATGCAACAAATCCTTGGTATTCTTCTGGACTTCCCAGACCGTATATACATGAAACTGAAGCAATATCTCTAGCAAATAATAAAATTTCACTTCCAGCTTATGATCAATGTTTGAAAGCAAGTCATGTTTTTAATGTTTTAGACGCGAGAGGAGCTATTAGTGTAGCTGAGAGAGCTGAATATATAGGTAGAATTAGAAATATAGTAAAATTAGCAGCCGAAGTTTGGATACAAACTCAAAAAGATTAAATTTATATGTCAGAGTTTTTTTTAGAACTATTTAGTGAGGAAATTCCTGTTTCTCTTCAAAAAAATTTGAGGAAAGG
>CAJWPE010000066.1 GCA_913045625.1 uncultured Chloroflexota bacterium
GATGATTTTCTTAGCCTCTGATTATTCTATTTCAAGGAAATTGGGGATTCCTTTTATGGAAGAAATATATGAAGCTGCATTTTCAAATTTAGATGAATTTGCGATATTGAAGATGATGAAAAACCATTCATTACCTTATACAAAGTCTAAATCTTCATTTTCTATATTTATTAATCATAAGGATACTTTCACTGGGATAACTGACGATGACCGTTCGCTAACTGCACGTTCATTTTCAGAAGTTTTTGAACAGGCTGAAACTATAACTGCTGAAGAATCTAGAAACATGATGGGAAATTCGTTCAGGAGCCCAGGCCATGTACCAATTTGCATTGCAGCCTCTAATGGACTTTCTGAGAGGCAAGGACATACTGAATTAATAACTGAGCTATTTAAAAAAATAAGTTTAACACCAGTTGCACTAGGCTGTGAAATGGTTTCTAAATCAGGTAAATCCTTAGCTCGTTCTGAAGCAGAGATCTTCGCAAAAGACAACGGATATTTATTTTTAGAGGGCCAACATATAAAAGAGGTATGCCTGTGAAAGTTGTAGCTACTGGTGTTTTTGATATAATTCATATAGGTCATGCCCATTTCTTGAATGCAGCCAAAGTGCACGGTGATCATTTGACAGTTATTGTAGCTAATGATGCTACAGTTAGGAAAATGAAAGGTGAGCCCATTTTATCAGATAAGAGGCGTTCAGAAGTAGTATCTCAACTTAAACCAGTAGATGAAGTAGTGATAGGAAGAACAGGAGATATGCTTGATATTATCGTTGAAGACATAAAGCCTGATGTTATTGCATTAGGCTTTGATCAACGTTTATTTACAACAAAAGAATTAGCTGATAAATTACTGGAAAGAGGCTTAGAAGTTAAGGTAGTCCGACTTGAAGAAATGGAACAAGATTTAGCAGGTTCACGTAAAATAATTTCTAAAATTTTAAAGATATATAGGAAGAAATACAGTTCTGAATAATGGTTTTTACAGGAATAATACAAGAGAAAGCGCAAGTCTCTAGTATTGAAAAATCTCAGGATTTTTCCAGCATTCGAATAGAGGCAAGTTCAGATTTTGTAGAAGGAATTAAGATTGGAGCAAGCGTATCAATTGATGGAGTTTGTTTAACAGTTACTTCAATAAAGGATAATAGTTTGACTTTCGATATAATTGTAGAAACCTTAAGAGTTACCAATTTATCAAATTTAGAGAAATCAGACTTAGTTAATCTAGAAAGGGCAGCACGTTTTGGGGATGAAATTGGCGGACATATTGTTTCAGGCCATGTTTCTGGAATCGTTAAAATATCAAAGATAGAAAAGACAACCAATAATCATATTCTTTCCTTCAAGACAAGTAATGATTTGATAAAATATATCTTTCCAAAGGGGTATGTCTCACTAAATGGAATAAGCTTGACTATTGGGGAAGTAAATAAAATAAAGAATATTTTCACAGTTTATTTAATTCCCGAAACGCTAAGAATTACGACAATGCTAGACAAGAAAATTGGAGATATGATTAATTTAGAAGTTGAAACGCAAACCAAAAATACGGTAGATTTAATAACTGAGATGCAGGTTATAAAATAATGGCAAAGTCAGTAGCGATTGTGGCAGGAAGTTATCATAAAGACAAAGTAGAAAAAATGGTTGAAATTGTTAAATCAATGTCTTCTGAAAACAATCTATTGATTGAAGAAATAAGCTGGGTTCCAGGGTCAATGGAACTTCCACTGCAGGTTAAACGCTTGTTACTTAGGGAATCAATTGAAGGCGTAATAGTTTTAGGAATTATTGAAAAAGGAGAGACGGATCATGGCTTAGTTATGGGTCAGGCAGTTACTAAGTCAATAATAGATTTACAATTACTTTCAATGAAGCCTATAGGTTTTGGGATAATAGGTCCAGGTGCAGAAGAAGAACAAATCGATAAAAGAGTAGAAGTTCATGCTAGACAGTCAGTGTTAGCAGTCTCGGAAATGTTATTTAATTAAATTTATTTTTTATTTTCCAATTACTCATTTTATATTTTTCTATCATATAGTGGAGTGCATGGTAGAAGCTTGGTAGAGCAAAAACAGCCATTAACAGAGAGAATAGGACGAGTGTAATAATCAATGCGAAGAAATTCCTTAATCCAATAAATTGACTACTAAAGAAGGAAATTAGAACTCCGGAGAATACACCTCCCATTGTGGTAAATGTCGCTTCTACAACTGATTGGCCTGTATTTTCAACAGCTTTTTGTATTCCTTCAGGAGTAGTACCTTCTTCTCTTACTCTTTCAGTAATTTGAATTGAATTATCAATACCAATTCCAATAATAATTGTTCCAACCATCGCAGTAAAAATATTTAGATTAGTACCTCCAGCATCGACGGTAGCTGGATACCATAGAATCACTAACAAAATAGGTAGGAAAGTAATCACTCCAAATTTAACTGAACTAAAAATCACAATCATCGTTATTAAAACTAAAAGTAAACTTAGCTTAATAGTATCGAATTGAGTTTCTTGAATTCCTTCATTAATTGCAATGCTTACAGGAGGTCCTCCGGTCAACTGAGACATTTCCGCATCATGGGCATGAATTTGTTTATCTCTTAAAAATGCAATATCATCGATTTCATTAACTAAGATTGTGGTATCATCAATATTGATGTATGGCATGCTAACATAGATTAGAGCTTTATCGTATTCATCAGTCAAAAGCATAGCTCGCATTTCATCAGTAAATGACTCATAAAATACATCAATCATATCACTCCTTAGTTGCTCCCTACTGTATAGTGGATTTATATCAATCCAAACATAATCATCACCAAAGAAATCACTATGCAAGAAATCCCAAAAACTTCCATCGAATTCAAATTGAGTTTCTCCATCTAAATCCTCCAAGGCTATAGTTATATGGGCAGATTTGAAAAAGTCAACGATAGAAAATGCTGAAACATTTATGAGTTCATTAGAATTCCGATTAGTAATTGATAAATTGTTAATTTCGCCTTGCGTCCAATTCATCACATCTAAAACATCTAGATCCTTTGCAGCGGGCTTCAATCTATCTTCAGGCCCATTTACAAGTAATATTCCCGTTTGTCCAGCTTCAAATTTTTCAGAATACTCACTTAATTTCTTGATTGAATCTATATCTTCAGGCGCAGATTCGCTTCCTTTGATATCTTGATCCATTACTGCAATTCTTGCTATAGAGTAAGAAGTTGTTAGTAGAAGTACTAATAGAATCGCTTTCCACTGTTTTGTTGATAAGACAGCTATACTTTTCCACCCTTCTGATTTATGTCTAGAGTAATTAGTTAACTTCATAATTGCAGGAGTCATACTAACCGTTAGAAAGAATGCACACATAACTCCAACAATCATAGTGAATCCAACAGTTCGCATTGGAGCAATTGGAGAAATAAAAAGAGCAGAAAAACCAATAGTATCAGTTACAGCACATAGGAAAGTTGCTTTTCCTGTTGTAAGTAATGCTAAAAATGTAGCTCTTGGCATTTTATTCCCTTCGTCTTTAAATTCCACAATACGATTAGCAACGTGTAATCCATAGTCAACCCCAATTCCTACCAAAATTGGTCCGGCAGCTACAATCATTGGAGTCAAAACTACTCCTGACAAATTTACGATTCCAAGAGTCCAAATTAGAGCACAAAATATTGGCACTAAAACAACAGGGATAGCTAACCAATTCCTGTGAAAAAATAACATCATTGCAATAACTATTCCTAATGAAATAGGTAACATTGTCAGTAAATCATCATACAATCTAGCAGTTACTTCGTGTAGAACAACTACAAGGCCAGTTTGAGTCATGTCAGTTCTAGCATTATATCTTTGATCAATATGCTCCTGAATTTTAGCAATCATTTCCTCTTGTGAAGCATCATTATTTTCACCCTGATATTTTAGAGCGAATAGAATAACTGCCGTGTCAATTATTTGGTCATCATTTGTATCTATAGCAAAATTTTGTAATGCTGAAGAAGTACTATCAAAAATTTGATCTACTCTGTCTTGATCATCAGGTATGTTGTATGTCCCAGTCAGATTTACGGTATCATCATCATTTTGTTCAATACTTAATCCACCAAATATTTTCCCTTCAGTTGCTTCTATAAATCTAGCATTAGTTGAGTTAAATTCTTTAATAAGAGTAGAAATACTCAAGGTAAAAATTATTCCATCTTTATCACCTCGATCAGCTTGATAAGTTTCTAAATCTTCACTTTGTCCATATTTATCAATTGTAGTTTCAAGAAGAGCAATTTCTTTCAAAGTAGGAACATATGTAATATTAT
>CAJWPE010000067.1 GCA_913045625.1 uncultured Chloroflexota bacterium
ATTTATGAAGATTTTCCAAATTTATATAAAAAATATTATTTTCAGTACTATGGTAAAAAAGTTATGACTTATACTATGGTAAAAAAGTCTATATTTGCTTTTCCAACTGAAAGATATTTAAATATAGTGAAAAGAGGGTACAAAGATTGTAACCTAGATTACAAATATCTTAAAAAAGCATTATTAGGATAAATTGAAAGATCGCCTAATCCAGATAATTCTTTGATAAATTCCATTTGGGATTCAAAAAATTGAGTTCTGTTATTACTGATGATTTCGCAGTTTATTAATTGAGTAGCTGGAACTTTAAATTCAGCTCTTAAATTTCTGATTGAACGAACTAATTGAAAAAATTCATTCAGTATTGACGGTTGTTTAGAAGTGTTTTTGGTAAATTTTGGATACGGGGCTTCAATTAAAGCAGAAGGCCATTTTTCAGCAGTATCAAATTTATTTATGAGAATTGTCCATATTTCCTCAGTGATAAATGGAATAAAGGGATGAAACAATCTTAATGTTTGCTCTAAAGCATATGAGATTGTATTTAATGCTTCATTACTGTTTTCACCGAATTTGACTCGAAGTTTTACTAATTCAATATACCAATCACAAAATTCATTCCAAAAGAAATCATGAACAGTAGTTTGAGCTTCACCGAATTGGTGATTTTCCATTAATTGGTTAATGTCTCTAGTGACTTCATTTAACCTGTTTATTATCCATTCGTCGTGAAGATGTTTTAAATTTTTAGAAATAGGGTAAGAGGGGGAATGGTTTTCGTTGTCTAGATAAGCTATAACAAACCTGGCTGCGTTCCATAATTTATTATTAAAATTCCTGCTCGATTCTAATTTTTGTTCATTGATTCTTACATTATTACCTGCAGAAGTTCCTGTAGTTAAAGCAAACCTTACTGCGTCAGCTCCATAAGAATCAATTAATTCTAATGGATCTACAACATTCCCTTTGGTTTTACTCATTTTAACGCCTTCAGGGTCTAAAATTAACCCATGAAGATAAATAGTGTGGAAGGGTATTTCGCCCATGTTTTGTATTCCCATCATGATCATTCGAGCAACCCAGAAGAACAGTATGTCATATCCGGTTTCTAGAACAGATCCGGGATAAAAATATTCTAAATCGTCTGTAGAATCTGGCCAACCTAGTGTGGAATGTGGCCATAATCCTGAACTAAACCAAGTGTCTAAAACATCTGGATCTTGAATTATGGATTTTGAAGAACATTTTGGACAATTATTGGGGTCGTTATATTCAACGATAATTTCACTACAATCTTTACAATACCAAACTGGAATTTGATGTCCCCACCAAAGTTGTCTGCTTACAGACCAGTCTCTAATATTATCCATCCAATTAAAATAAACATTAGTAAATCTTTCTGGTACGATTTTTATCTTTCCATCTCTTACGGCATCACGAGCAGGTTTTGCTAATTCTTCTATGGCTACATACCATTGTTTACTTATTAAAGGTTCTATTAATTCATCGCATCTGTCGCAATGACCTACTGAGTGGTCGTATTCTTCAGATTCTACAAGATATCCTTGAGCTTCCAAGGATTCAAGTACTTGGCTTTTACATTCTTGTCTAGTTAAACCTTCAAAAATTCCTGCATTTTCATTCATTACGCAATCTTTTGAAATTACACTAATGCTCTGAAGTTCATGTCGTAATCCAATTTCAAAGTCAACTGGATCATGAGCAGGAGTAACTTTAAGTGCACCAGTGCCAAATTCAATTTCTACCGCTGAATCACCTATTATTGGAATGGTTTTATTCATTAAAGGTAAAATTACTTTCTGTCCAATTAAATGACTGAATCTATCGTCATTAGGATTCACCGCAACAGCAGTATCTCCCATCATTGTTTCTGGACGTGTTGTAGCCACTATCAATTCAGTTGAATTGTCTGATAATGGGTATTTAATTTTAGATAACAGACCAGTCACATTTTTATATTTGACTTCAAGATCTGAAAGTGCTGTAGAACACCGAGGACACCAATTTGTAATCCGTTCGCCTCTGTATATTAAATTTTGATTATATAAGTCAACAAATGTTTTTCTAACAGCTTTTTTAGGACCATCATCTAGAGTGAAAGATTTTCTAGTCCAGTCACATGAAGCTCCTAATCGTCGGATTTGTGTATAGATTCTTTCTCCATATTCGTGAACCCACTCCCAAATACGTTGTTCAAACTGTTCTCTTCCTAATTCGTATCTGTTTGTCCCTTCTGAAGCTAAAAGACGTTCTACAACTACTTGAGTTGCTATACCCGCATGATCTGTTCCAGGTAAATATAACGTAGGTTCGCCGTTCATCCTATGCCAACGTACTATCATATCTTCTAATGCGATTGTTAACGCATGACCCATATGTAATTGGCCTGTCACATTTGGGGGTGGCATTATCATTACAAATGGATCTTTTGATTTGTCTATTTTGGGTGAAAAATAACCTGTATTTTCCCAATTCTCATAAATTCTAGTCTCTGTAGATTTTGGGTTATAAGGCTTTGAGAAAATTGTTTTCCAATCTATCATATATATATCCTGAATTTATTATACAGAGTATGTCTCAGAATCTTTGTTAATATTTTTGTTTAACTTTTTACTTAAATATAAACCCTCTAAAATAAATTCAAACATGGAAACTTTGATTGAGTTTTCTTTTGAATCACTAAATTTTATTAATAATTCTGATAATCCCGTGATTTTTTCTATTTCTTTTATATATTCTGCATCTGGAATTTCTGGTCCAGTTTCAACCAATAATCCATTTTTAAATTGATCTAATAAACTTTCAAATAATTCTAAATTAAATTTTGAATTAAAAATATTTAAAACAGACCTTGAAATTATATTTGTAATGATTGTAGTTTCTTGACCTTCTTCAACAGTTTCAAGTTCTACTTTACCCATAGTTGATGGGATTAAAAATTCAAGATCACATATCCTTGGAGATGTATTAGATTTAGTAATTAATGTTCTTCTAAAAGCTTGGCTAATTAAAGTTTCAAAATTTGCTATTGAAACTCTTAAACTAACCCCTGAACCTTGATTTATTTCAGGGCTTTTTCTAGAAAGATGAGTAATCTCTGCAATTATTTCACGCATAAAATCAGGAACTAGTACAGAATTTTTGGAATCATCAAACTTTTTGTATTCTTGTTCAATGATGGTCAATTCTTCTTCAATTGATGAAGGATAGTGAGTCCTGATCTGAGCTCCATACCTATCTTTGAGAGGAGTAATTATTCTACCTCTATTTGTGTAATCTTCAGGATTTGCTGTAGCAACTATCAACATATCTAAAGGTAATCTGATTTGGAATCCTTTAATTTGAATGTCTCTTTCTTGCATTAAATTAAACAAACTCACCTGTATTCTTTCTGTTAAGTCGGGTAATTCATTAATACAAAAAATACCCCTATTTCCTCTAGGTATCATTCCATAATGAATTGCTAACTCGTCAGATAAATATCTTCCCTCCGCAATTTTGATTGGATCAATTTCTCCAATAAGATCTGACACGGACACATCAGGCGTTGCTAGTTTTTCAGAATATCTTTTTTCTTTTTCAAGCCATTTGATTGGAGTGTCATCTCCTTTCTCATTGATCAAGTTTTTAGCAAATGAAGTAATTGGGTGAAATGGATCGTCATTAATGTCTGATCCTTGAACATAAGGGATTTCATCATCAAGTAAATCTAGCAAATTTCTGATTATTCTGGATTTAGCTTGACCTCGTTCTCCGAGTAAAATTATATCTTGACCAGCTAAAATCGCATTTTGTATTTGCGGAATTACTGTATTTTGAAATCCTATGATGTTTGGAAAAACATTATCAGTTTGAGTTAATTTCTTAACTAAATTGTTGCGTATTTCTGACTTGATTGGTTTACTAATGTACCCAGAATTTTTGAGTTCTCCTAAAGTAGTTGGAAGGGTTTTTGTCATTTTGATCTCCTAGAACTTCGTTCGAAATATTTCAATAGCTGCATATCCGATTTCATCACCTGATAGCTTGATATCAGGTTTTTTGATTTTGATTCGAACTGATTCAATTTTAAATGATTCTAATAATGTTAATGAATACAATAATATTAATTTTGATTTTGTAATAACTGTTTGTGATAATGCAAATGAGAGTTGTCCATTATTTTTTTCAAAAAATTCTATAAGAATTCATCAAAATTTTATTGATCCTTCTAAAATTATTAAATCAAAAAATATAGAAAAAGATTTTGATAAGTGTAGAGATGAAATTAAGAAATTCTCAAAAGAATT
>CAJWPE010000068.1 GCA_913045625.1 uncultured Chloroflexota bacterium
CGCACATTGAATTAGATGAAAAAAAAGTTAGATACTTACTTTCTTATACTACACAGCAGGCCTCTGGTATTACAGCATGGCAATTAGATCTAGAGCATATTGAAAAAGCTTTTGATTTTGCAGGAATGCCATGCAGAAGTGGTGCCACAGCAGCAACTATGGTTGAAGCTGGATTTAGTGGTGTATGGGATGTAATCGAAGGTCAAAATAACTTTTTCGATTGTTTTGCTTCAGAACACTTTCGATCAGAATTAATCAAGGGCCTAGGTTCTCACTATGAAATAATGGATACAAATATTAAGAAATATTGTGTAGGATCTCCAATTCAAGCACCTGTTGATGCTTTACTTAATATAGTAAGAGATCATGAGGTTAATCCTTCTGATTTAAATAATATGACAGTTTATTTAGCACATGGTGACAGTCGCTTAACAAGCGATGCTCAAACTATGCCAGATATAAATCTTCGTTATTTATTAGCTGTAAGCTTATTAGATAGAGGCTTGTCGTTTGAAGCAGGTCATGATTTTGATCGTATGTCAAATGATGATGTAGTACAAATCATGAACAAAATTCAAGTTGAAACTGATCCTAGTCTCATTACTCCAGAAAGTCCACGCCAAGGAGTTGTAGAATTTAATCATACTAATGGGGAAAAGTTTCGAAATCATGTTGTAGTAGTAAAAGGTGCTATGGAAGATCCATTGAGTACTGAGGAGGTTGAAATTAAGGAACGACCACTTTTAGAGATGGTAATTGGAAAAGATAAAACTGACAAACTGATCGATACAATTTGGAATTTAGAATCTTTAGGTAATGTTAGAGATTTAAGAGAGTTATTAAGACCATAACTATCTTGTTCGCATAGCTCTAAATAAAGTTAGTACAAATAATTGAATACAGGACCAAAAAAATCCACCAGACATACTTAATACAAAAATTGTAGAAAGCATTTGCCCTGAGGTTTGAGATCCACCTCCGCCAAAAATAGGACCTAGTACGGGAAAGAATAGAGTTATAAATGAAGGAAACAGTATAAATTTTACCTTTATTGTAAGTAGCCTTGATACTAGATATGGAGCGATTCCTGCTGCCCCAATACTTAAAACAAATTCGTAGAATTCGAATAATCCATCTCTAGAAAAAAAAGTAAGAACGCCAAAAAAAATCAGACAAGAAGTTATTGCGGACAGAGCTCCTGCCCCTAAGAGTTTATAAGTACCGGAACCCATTATTTTACTCCTATTTTTTTGCAGTTAGTTCTATAACTTCATCTATGTTGTTTACTGATTCAAGGTTCCAAAGTTTTGATAATAATTCATTTAATTGACTCTCAGGGAGGTCTCCATACTGTAGAGCCATAGGTCGGAATTTATTTTCTAATTGTTCATTAGACATTAATCTTTCGTAATGGCCTAAATGAAATGCGACTTTTGTAGAAAATTTTTCACCAGAGTTTGTTTCTATAGTTAACACATTTAATGGTACATCAGGCCAAGCATTAGAAGACTCTTCTCCAACCTCAACTTGAATTTTACTCATTAATTCTCTGACGTTGTCTTTTTTGTAGTATTCTTCATCGTAGTGACGAATTTCTAAGTTCCCATCCATTAATGCCACAGCCATAACAAAGGGTAAACTATGATCTGCACTTTCTCGAGTTTCAGGTTTCCATCGAGATATATCACCACCCATAGCAGATTTTCCTGAGGGGAATGTTTCTAGTAAAATTGATTTAATTTCATCTACATTGTTTATGTTATCCCGTAGTTCTAGAATAGCCTCAATAGCGCTTTGAGAAAAATATCCCGAAGGGAAAGGTTTTACTCTAGCTCTCATAATTTTAAATTCCCCACCTTTATTGCCAAATGGAGGTAATTCAACTTTATTACCAATAGCATTAAAGTATCCTCCTTCACCTTCAAAAACAAAATTTGGTCCGGTCATACCTTTTGCAGCAAGCATAGAGCAAAAAACGCCATTTCTTGAAGCATTTCCAACCGCACATCCTTTCCAATGAGAAATTTGACCTGTTCGTATTTGACCTATTGATAGATGTGAAGAAACAGCCAAACTAACTGCATGATCCATTTGTTCTTTGTTTAAACCTAAAATTTTTGCAGAGAGTACGGAGGCTGCTACAAGTCCCAAAGCAGATTGGTCCCAATGGCGAAATCCAGTAGATCCTTCAAAAATAGGAGTGTCAGTAAGACCACACAATATTTCATAACCTAAAACTGTACCTAAAATTACATCTTTTCCGTTACCATCAGGTTTTGCACTTGCTGCAGCAAGTGCAGGTCCTACCATATCGCTTGGGTGACAGGTAGTATATCCAGTGTATGTGTCATTGTAATCAAGATATCTTATCATTGCTCCATTTACGAAAGCGGCTAGATCTGGAGAAGTAGGTTCCGCAGATCCTAAAACTTTTGAAGGTGTAGATGAAGAAATTTCTTTTGCTGATGCTTGGGCAATAATAGCAGGAGGACTTTTACTTGCACCTAAAGCACAACCTACAGCGTCTAAGATGAAGTGCTTAGCACGTTCCACAACATCTTGTGGAATATCCTCAAATTTTAAATCTTGTGCATAAGATGTCATATTGTCTAAAAATTTATCCATTAGAGTCCTCCGAGTTAGAGTATAAATAATTTATAATTGCTTAATAATATTAGCGGCTTTGATTGCAGCCTCAGCAGATTCGTATCCTTTATTTTCTTTTCCAGGTTTAGACCTTTCTATTGCTTGCTCTTCAGTTAACGTCGTAAGTACACTAAATATTGTAGGTATTCCTGTTGATAAAGCACATTCTGCTATACCAATTGCAGCTTGGTTTGCGACATGAAAGTAGTGATCTGTTTCATGTTTAATAACACATCCAATACAAATGATCGCATCCGGTTTTATTGAGGTAGCTATCTTTTTTGCTATTACAGGAATTTCAAATGCACCAGAAACGTATGAAACAATTATATTGTTATTCAATATCTTATTATGTTTCAAGCAATCAATTGCACCTTCTAATAATGGTAATGTAATATTGCTATTAAATTCAGACACTACTATTGCAATTTTTAAACCAGAAGCATCATGATTGCCACGTATTTCTTGTACATTGTTTTGTTCATTCATAATAATTTTTACCAAGGTGTATATTAAATTGAATGACCCAGTCTATCTCGTTTTGTATCTAGATATTGTTTATTTATAGAATTGGGTTCTATAACAATAGGTACTTGTTCTACAATATCTATACCATAGCTATTTAACCCTACGATTTTTTTTGGGTTGTTTGTTAGCAATTTCATTTTAGTAATTCCAAGTGATGAAAGAATTTGTGCGCCTATACCATACCATCGCAAATCAGGTGGAAATCCAAGTTTGGTGTTTGCGTCCACAGTATCCATACCTTGATCTTGTAACTCGTACGCTTTCAATTTGTTGTGTAATCCAATTCCTCTTCCTTCTTGGCGCATATACAAAAATACACCGCATTCAGAGTTTGCAATTAATTCTAGAGATTTTTCCATTTGTTCGCCACAGTCACATCTCAAACTTTTAAATGTATCTCCAGTTAAACATTGGCTATGAACTCTGACTAATGGAATTGTATCAGCAGCTGTTAAGTCTCCTTTAACTAATGCAACATGTTCGTCGGAATCAGTAAGGCTGCGAAAAGCAACAGACATAAATTCTCCAAATTTTGTAGGCAGTTTAGTCTCAGCAACTTTTGCAATCATGTTATCTTTTTCATGTCTATATTGAATTATTTGTTCGACACTTACAATTTTAATATCATATTCTTCTGATATTTTTTCTAGTTCTGGCATACGTGCCATTGTGCCGTCTTCATTCATGACTTCGCATATGACTGATGCGGGATATAATCCAGCTAATTTTGCTAAGTCTACTGATCCTTCTGTTTGGCCAGCACGAACCAAAACTCCACCTTCAGCATACCTTAGAGGAAATATATGGCCTGGCTTTTGTAAGTCCTCAGGCCTTGTCATAGGGTTTAACACAGCTTTCACTGTTGCTGCACGGTCGTATGCAGATATACCTGTTGTTGCCCCATCTGTTTTAGTGTCAATTGATACAGTGAAAGCTGTACCTAATCGAGCAGTATTTTCTGGTACCATTAATGGGATGTCTAAATGCTCAAGTCTTTGTCCTATAATTGGCATGCAAATTAAACCTCTACCAACTGAAGCCATAAAGGTAATAATTTCAGGGGTAATAAATTCAGCCGCAATAGCAAAATCACCTTCATTTTCACGATCCTCATCATCTACAATGA
>CAJWPE010000069.1 GCA_913045625.1 uncultured Chloroflexota bacterium
GGTGGCGGAATATTAGGACTAGCAACTGCGATGACCATTACAAAAAATCATCCAAATCAAAAAGTTGTATTAGTTGAAAAAGAGGATACATTAGCTAAACATCAAACTGGACATAATAGTGGTGTGATTCATGCAGGTTTATACTATCGACCAGGGTCTCAGAAAGCTTCTTTCTGCGTTGATGGTGCGAGAAATATGAGAGAATTTTGTGATGATCATAATATTAAATATGATTTAGTTGGTAAAGTGGTTGTGGCAACTAACGAAGAAGAAATTCCTCGACTTGAAAATCTTTTCGAACGAGGTACTGCTAATGGTGTAGAGGGTTTAACAATGATTGGACCTGAACGTTTAAAAGAAATTGAGCCTCATGCATCAGGTGTACAAGCAATTCATTCTCCTAATACAGGTATAGTTGATTACATTCAAGTTTCACAAGCTTATGCTACTGAATATCAAGAAGCTGGTGGAGACCTTTTTACTAATTCAGAAGTTGTAAAAATAAATGAAGATCAAAATGGGTATGTATTAACTACTACATCTGGTGAATATAAAGCTAAATATTTAATTAATTGTGCTGGATTATATGCAGATAAGATTGTACGTATGATAGGTGAAAAATCAAATATTAAAATTATTCCATTTCGTGGAGAGTATTTTGAATTAACTGAAGATTCTCATCATTTGGTAAATGGTTTAATATATCCGGTTCCAGATCCTAAATTTCCATTTTTGGGTGTCCATTATACCAGATTAATCAATGGTGGAGTTGAAGCAGGACCTAATGCTGTTTTGGCGTTTGCTAAAGAAGGCTATAAATTCAGCACAATCAATCCAAAAGAATTTCTCGGAACACTATCATTTAGTGGGTTTTGGATTATGGCAGCTAAATATTGGAAAACTGGAATGTCAGAAATGTACAGGTCTCTGAGTAAAAAATCATTTACTCGATCTCTCCAAAAGCTTGTTCCAGAAATTCGGGAGGAAAATTTAGTTTCTACTGAAGCTGGAGTAAGGGCTCAGGCAGTAGATTCTACTGGATTTCTTTTAGATGATTTTAGTATTATACAAACTACTCGGGGTATACATGTACAGAATGCTCCTTCGCCGGCAGCTACATCTTCACTTTCTATTGGAAAATATGTTGCTGATTTAGCACAATCTTCGTTTAGTTTATAATTTTTGCTGTAGAGGAACAATGGATAATAAAATTAGAATTGGAATAGGAGTCGGTGGTTGGCCTTTTCCTACATATCATTCTTCAGAATTTTTTGAATTTGTTAATTTGTGTGAAGAAGTAGGCATAGATTCACTTTGGTTTAGCGATCGATTAAGTGGTAAAGAAAATACCTTGGATCCTGTTATTTCGATTGCAGCTTTGTGCGGTGTAACTAAAAAAATGAAATTTGGTACAAGCGCACTAATTCTACCTTTAAGACAACCTTCGATTTTGGCAAAACAATTAGCAACATTAGATTTTCTTTCAAACGGAAGATTATTAGTTGTAGTTGGACTTGGTCAGGATCAACAAAAAGAATTTGACTTAGCAGGAGTTGTGAAAAAACATCGTGGTCGAATTACTGATGAATCTATAGACGTCATGAGGAAGTTGTGGTCTGGTGAAAAGTGTGAATTTGATGGAGAGTTTTTCAATTTTAAAGATGTTACTTTACTTCCAAAACCCATACAGTCGCCATTCCCGCCAATATGGATTGGTGGGAGAAGTTGGGCTGCTTTGGATAGAGTTGCTAGAAAGGGCGATGGATGGTTACCATCTGCTACGACACCTCAAGAATGTTCATCAGGTATACAATATATAAAATCAAGAATGAATGAAGCTGGAAACGAAATTCCTGACGATCACTATGGAACCTTCATTCCTTTTCATATTAATTCTGATAAACAAATTGCAGAACAAAATTTTTCGAAACATTTTATATCACGTAGAAACGATATAACCCCTGATAAGTATTGTGCAGCAGGTACTTCTGATGATGTATTACAAATGATTAATAACTATATTAATGTAGGGGTTTCGAAATTTGTTATGCGACCCGTTGCGAGCGCAGAAGAATGGAGTAATCAAGTAGAATTGTTGGGTACTGAAGTTCTGCCACGTATACAAACGCCTTTTTCTATTACTGAACTACAAGAACGAGCAGGGGAAACATTATTAGGTAATGTCCATTAATCTGTAGGTTTTGACACAGTCCAGTTTCCTAAGAAAGCAATTAAACCTGCAAATACACCTACTCCAGATGCCAACATAAATGCATATCGTATATCTGTATCAGCTAATATACCTGCTAGTGATGGAATAAAACTAGAAAATATAGTCACTGCGGCAAATACTAATGCTACAGTTGTTCCTTGAATGTTTGAGTCAACTAAGTCTGTAGCTGATACAACTAAGATTGCCATCATAGGAAACAAGAAAATGCCCATAATAATTATTACGATGGTGAATAGAACAATATTTGATGTAAGAAGGCATATATAGCTAATACCTAAGATTGTCAGAGAAGGAGCTAGGATTAGTTTTCTGTTATATTTGTCTGATAAATGGCCCATTATAGGTTGGGAAATTATGCCTCCAACATTGGCAAGAGTTATATAAACCCCATATCTGAATGGAGAGAAACCTAAATTTTCATCCATGTATATCGGTAGAAATGTTAGCATTGTGCCTTGACCACCAGCAAATCCAGCAGCAATTAATAAAACAATCAGTAGTTTCTTGTTTTTAAATAAACCCCCAACTCCAGATACAAATTTTGTAAAGGTTAAATTTTCAGATGTCTGCTGTTGAGGAATGTTTTTTAATAGAAAGTACATTAATATTCCAAAAACTATTGCTGGTATTATGCTTATCTGTAATATACTGCTCCAAACTAATGGTGTGTATTTTAGTAAAGCTCCAACTAGAATTGGAGCAGCTGTTTCTCCGATACTTCCACCTGTTCCATGTAATGAAACTGCAAAACCACGTCTATCTGCAAAATTTCTTGAAAGGGAAGCAATTGCAGCTGGGTGGTAAAACGATATAACTACACTAAAAAGTCCCGAAAATATTAGGGCAATAAAAAACGTATTTGATATTCCTAAGAAAAAGGCGAATATTCCCAATATTATAATTGTCAAAGAAAGAATTAATGCGACCTTTTGAGGGTATTTATCACCAACATAACCAGCAGGAATGTTTGCAATACCGCCAGCAAATTGTCTTGTTGATGACATAAATCCTATTTGGCTATTTGTTAATGACAAACCGTCTTTTATTCCAGGAAGTAGTATAAAAAACGCTGCGTTAAACATGTGTTTTAAACCATGGCCAGCTAATATAGTTACAAGCAGTCTTCGTTTTTGTTCTTTAGGTAGAGATACTTCGTTCATATGATATTTTAGGATTTATTTTGGTAATCTGATTTTGCTTTTTCTAAGGCTTCTGTTCGCATTTTTTGAAGTTCTTCTGATTTGTTACGGGACCATTGCATAGAATTATTTAGAGCTCTTACGGATCCTTGAAATTGTGGCATTACATATCTTGCAAGTAATTCATAGCTATGGAAAACTTGTTCTTTAGTTCCCCATTCAGTGGCTTGAATCATAATCCCACCAAATCCACCACTTTCTTCATCTAGGCGATTTATTGTATCAATCAAATCGTCTGGGGTTCCTACGCACCAAGCTCCTCTTTCAACCATTGCGTCAATAATCTTATCGGCACTATCATCCACTGTAGATGGATGACCTAGGGTTTTTTCAAAGTATTCCCTTTGATACCTTCCCGCATACTCTCTTGCTTGAGCGAATGCTTCTTTTTTCGTATCCGCCAGAAAAACATGCAGGACTAAGCGCCATTCTTTTCTATCTACTGTTTTGTTATGTTCTGCTGCAGTTTCTTCTGCGATTTTCCAGAAGTCACTTAAATTAGTAGCAATGCTACCGCCACGAGGTATGCTTACTGATAAAACCCCTAAACCGTACTTGCCAGCTGCTACCATACCCGAAGGTGATTGAGCAGCTGCTACGGCTACCTCAAATCGTGGTTGTGTGTAGGGCCTCATTTGTAATTGTCCTTCATTCATAGAAAACCAATCAGTTTTGCATGTAACAGGTTCTTCTGATTCAAGCAGTTGCATAATTACGTTTAGCGATTCATCCATTCGTGGTCTTTGTGTGGTTGGATCTATACCCAACATATAGGCATCTGTAACAAGTGCTCCAGGGCCAACTCCTAAC
>CAJWPE010000070.1 GCA_913045625.1 uncultured Chloroflexota bacterium
TTTGAAAAATCTATACTAGACTGTGCTTCTTCAATAAATCATTTGAATTAGTGGAATCATTTAGCAAACAAATAACGAATGGGATTTAAAGTCTGCATGAAAATCGATCAGGGTAGATAATAAAATAATAGGTAGGTAGTCTGTGGCCTCCCTCCCCACTCTCTACAATGAAAGAATTTTATGGCTTAACCTAAAAAAACCTGTTCTCATACTTACTTTCTAATTGGTAAACCTATTACTTCTGGTAGTGCTTAAATTCATTAACAACCAACGAGAATCACAATGAAGAAGTTGTTTTTTGTACTAATTGGGCTGGCTACCTTTACTTCTCCAGTCTATGCCCAAAAAATAGCTGTTGAAGGATTTATGAAGCATACTAGCTTCAAGGTATTCGAAAAATGGAGAGACTCTGGAAAAAGAAAACACTTTTTTTCTGCGAAAGTCACATCTGCAATAACTATCTACAGCGAGGGCTTTGGTTTTAAAGGTACATCAGAGACTGATTTGGGATTATCAATATTAGACGATAATGGAAATGGGAGAATAGTGACTAAAGAAATTTGGACATCTGACAAAGATCCATCTACTCAATTTAAAGGACACGCAGACTGTGATTTGACATCAGGATCTACCACGTGCGTCATGTGGTTCAAAGGTTATGGCGAATTTGAGGGTAAGATTATGGAACTAACATTTAACGAAAAGGATGCCGCGGAAACTGACAAAGACGACAATCCAAACTTGTATATGCTTGAAGGGATTGTGATGGATGAACCGGTTGTAGACCAATAAGGCCCCAAACATCTATTCAAGATGATGCGTTGATTTATCAGAGAGATGGATTAGATCGTTGTTTATCAATAAATACTACATGATTTCAGTTAACTAAACTCAAAGTATCATACCACAATTGGGCTGAAGTCTAAAGATGGTCTGGCGTGAGTGAAGAGAAACTCTAAGAGGCCTATGGGACGCGTTCGTGCTGGCTTTTGAAAGTAAAACGGAGTTGAGAGTTTACTTGTTCAGTCTGCGTTACTGAAGGATCTGGAGTAGTTCGATTGGGAGAGATCTGAGGAAGAGCATCGTAGGTTCGCTTGACCGTATTGATTACCCACTGCTATCAGGACCTTACTCGAAACCTGTCAGCCTGCTGGTGATCTGCCGAAGCAGGGAGCAGGCTGAATGTGGGTTGACTCTTCCTCAAATCTTGTGGGTTTAATTACAGTTAGTTTGATGATGAAAACCAAGCCAATCAATACTCACTTGGCACCTTGCGCTATTCCGATGTAAATGATGATCAGAGGAGGTGTACAGCTGAATTGATATGACAGTAAGTACCCTTAAAGCAGTATTTAAAGCTAAGTTTGTAAATTCCATTTTTGTCAGCAGAAACGTAGATGCTACCTTCATTGTCTTCATAAAGTTCAGAAATATCTTTGTATTTTTCCGGTAAATTAAGGCAATGTATTTCAAGTTGATTAGAAACTTGATTTTTAATTTCTAGAACTCTCTCAGTTGCCTTTAGTCCTGCTTCGTCATTATCGAAACAAAGTAAGATTTTATTCGTATAGCGTGAAACAGCTTCTAGCTGTTGAATCGTAAGAGCAGTACCTGACGGTGAGGCACTATTTGAGTAACCTAATTGGTTTAACGATAAAACATCAAAGTAACCTTCAACTAAAAATACATATCCTTTCTTCTTGACTGACGATATGAACTCTTTTGTGAAATATAAATTCCTATTTTTTTTATATAAAACTGAATCTGAAGAATTTAAATATTTAGGACCAAAATCTTCAAGTGCTCTTCCGCCATAAGCAATAGTTTCAGATCTAAAGTTAAGAATTGGAAACATTATTCTATTTTTAAATAAAAAATTGTCATTGCTAGATATAAATCCTAATTTTTTTAAATCAAAGTCAGAGATTTTATTTTTATCACAAAACTTTTGAAAATCTTCGACATTTGAATCAATAAAAGATATGTCATATCTTTTTAAATCTTGTTCATTGAACTTTCTAGAAGTAAGATACTCTTTTGCTTTTTTAGATTTCTCCGAATCCATCATTTCTTTAAAGTATTCATCAATGAGATTTATTTTTTGTTGAAAATTTTTAAAATCGTTAGTCTGACTAGTTTCAGTATACGTAAGTTTGAATCCATACTTTTCAGCAACTAATTCAACTGCATCTTGAAACTCCAAATTATTAATTTCTTGTACATATTTATATATGTCACCACCCATTTTGCATCCAAAACAATGAAATAAATTTTCGACATCTGTAAAACTCATACTTGCAGTTTTTTCACCATGAAAAGGACACAATGCCATCCCTTTAGTTCCTCTAAGTTTTCCAGTTGTAGTAGATAAAACAAAGTCGCTAATTTTTGATCTTTTTTTTAAATCTTCGATTGATTGCTTTGATATACCCATTATATTTTTGAGAAATAATCAAGAAGGTCCTCTATTTTTATTCGTTCCTGATCCATTGAGTCTCTATTTCTTATCGTGACTGATAAATCTTCCAAAGAATCAAAATCTATAGTTACACAATAAGGGGTTCCAATTTCATCTTGTCTTCTGTACCTTTTACCTATTGATTGAGTTACATCAACTTCTGTTCTGTAAAATTTCTGCAAAGTTTGTTGTATATCATTTGAAACTTTAATTAATTCTTCTTTTTTACTCAATGGTAGAATCCCGATTTGGATAGGTGCGATTTCAAAATTAAATCTAAATAGTGTTCTAGTAGTATCATTAATTACTTCTTCATCATATGTTGAACACAGTAAAGCAAAGAGTGTTCTTGTTAATCCCCCTGCAGGCTCAATTACAACTGGTGCTATTTTCTCATTTGTTTCTGAATCAAAATATGATAAATCTTTTCCGCTAGAGCTTTCGTGTGAACTTAAATCAAAACTTCCTCGATTTGCAATGCCTTCAAGCTCACCCCATCCCCAAGGGTAATCAAATTCAATGTCTACAGTTTTAGATGCATAATGAGCTAATTCGTTTTCTTCATGTTCTCTCAACCTGAGCTTCTCTTCTGGTATGCCTATCCCCTTGTACCACTCAAGTCTCTTATTTACCCAGAAATCAAACCATTCATTTTCATTTTCTTTTTTACAAAAATATTCAATTTCCATTTGTTCAAATTCTCTAGTTCTGAATATAAACTGACCAGGAGTAATTTCATTTCTGAATGATTTTCCAATATTAGCTATTCCAAATGGAAGTTTTGCTCTCATTGTTCTTTGCACATTCTCAAAATTTACAAATATACCTTGTGCTGTTTCTGGTCGTAAATACACTGATGAGTTTTCATTTTGTACTGGGCCTATGTTTGTTTCAAACATAAGATTAAATTGACGCGGCTCTGTTAAATCTTCTTTTTTTAGATTTTCTGGTACTTGGTCAGCTCTAAATCTTTCACCTGTAGGTTTATGATCTACCATAGGATCTGTAAATTCAGCTAAATGGCCAGATGCTTTCCATACTTCAGAACTTTGAATAATAGCTGTATCTATAGGAAATATTGACACTTTGCTATCTTGATTTATATCTTTCCACCAGCTTCCAGAGATATTGTTTTTAAGCAAAGCACCCAATGGGCCATAGTCATAAGAGCTCCTTAATCCGCCATATATTGATGAAGCATTAAAAACAAAGCCTCTTGCATTTGCTATTTTTACAATTTTGTCGAATAAATTATCAATTTTTTCCATAAGTTCTATTCCTTGAATTAAATTCTAGTAAGACATCATCTAATATGTCTGCATTTATATCAGGCCAAAGGTCTTCAATAAATAACAGTTCGGTATACGAAAGTTGGTATAGTAAAAAATTACTTATTCTGTTCTCTCCTGCTGTTCTTAATAGAAGATCAGGAAATGGAACCTCTGGGTACTGAAAGTAGTTAATAAAGCTATCTTTTATATCTTTTAAAGTAAGTTTTTTATTGAGATTTAAATTATGTAAATTTAACACTGCATTGTGAATTTCATCATGTGACCCGTAATTAAATGCAAAATTTAAATTTAATTTAGTATTGTTTTGAGTTAGGTTTTCTGTCTCTTCCA
>CAJWPE010000071.1 GCA_913045625.1 uncultured Chloroflexota bacterium
GTGGTTTACGAACATTTTCTGTATCAGGAAGAGTAAAAAATCCAGGTGTTAAACTAGCTCCTGCAGGAATAACAATAAGACAATTAATAGATGATTATTGTGGCGGTATTGAAGAAGGTCATAAGTTTAAAGCTTATTTACCTGGTGGCGCATCAGGAGGAATATTACCAGCCAACTTAGATGCCATTCCACTCGATTTTGATACTTTACAAGAATATGGATGTTTTATTGGTTCTGCTGCTATAGTTGTTTTGTCTGATAAAGATAATATGAAAGACATAGCAAAGAATTTGATGTTCTTTTTTCATGACGAAAGTTGTGGCCAATGCACTCCATGTAGAAATGGAACTGACAAAGCTTTAAAACTTATGAACAAAGACTCTTGGGATATAGATTTACTCCAGGAATTATCATCCGCTATGATGGATGCCTCTATTTGTGGCTTAGGACAGGCAGCTCCCAATCCGCTTCTATCGGTCATTAAACACTTTCCATCAGAGGTAACAAATTAAATTATGTCTGAAATAACTTTATTTAAGATTGATGGAAAAGAGTATGAAGCAAAAAAAGATGAAACCATATGGCAAGTCGCTAAAAAAAATGGAATAGATATTCCTCATCTATGTTACTCAGATGAGCCAGGATACAGAGCAGATGGTAATTGCAGGGCTTGTATGGTTGAAATTAAAGGAGAGAGAACCTTAGCTGCTTCTTGTATCAGAAAGCCAACTGAAGGAATGGAGATTACAGTAAATTCAAAGAGAGCAGAAAAATCTCGATCAATGGTTTTTGAATTACTAGTGGCTGATCAGCCAAAGAAAGAGGAATCTCCAGATCCTGACTCTAAGTTTTGGAAATGGTCAGATGATCTAGGTGTTTCTGAAAGTAGATTTCCTGCAAAAGAAAAAATATCTTTAGATAAAAGTCACAAGGCTATGAGTGTAAACTTAGATGCCTGTATTAATTGTGGTTTGTGTGTCAGAGCTTGTAGAGAAGTTCAAGTAAATGATGTTATTGGGATGGCTTTTAGAGGTTCAACAGCTAAAGTTATATTTGATTTAGATGATCGTATGGGAGAAAGTACATGCGTAGCCTGTGGTGAGTGTGTACAAGCTTGTCCAACTGGTGCCCTTCTAGAATCAACTTTAGTTGAAGATTCTGGAAAACGAAATGAACTTATCGCTGATAAGAAAGTAGATAGTGTTTGTCCTTATTGTGGAGTGGGGTGTCAAACTGAAGTCAGTGTAAAAGATAATAAAATTATCCAAATTGATGGAAGAAATGGGCCGGCTAACGAAAATAGATTGTGCGTAAAAGGTAGATTTGGATTTGACTATATTAATCATGAAGGAAGAATTACAAAACCACTGATCAGAAAAAAAGATGCTCCAAAACAATGGGATGTTCAAATAGATGACAAAAACATCTATGACTATTTTGAAGAAACATCTTGGGAAAATGCTCTTGAAGTATCCGCTAATGGTTTAACAAAAACTTTAAAAGAAAAAGGCCCTAAAGGTCTTGCTGGCTTTGGATCTGCGAAATGTTCTAATGAGGAGGCCTATCTATTTCAAAAATTAGTCAGAGTGGGCTTCGGGTCAAATAATGTTGATCATTGTACAAGGCTTTGTCACGCATCATCTGTTGCAGCTTTATTTGAGGGTTTGAAGTCCGGAGCTGTATCCGCTCCGTTTAACGCTGCTACTGTTGCAGATTGTATTATTGTCATTGGAGCAAGACCTACTGAAAATCATCCTGTTGCAGCTACATACTTAAAAAGAGCTGCTAAAAGAGGTTCTAAATTAATAGTTATGGATCCAAGGAAACAAGGTCTATCAAAATATGCTGAACACCATTTACAATTTAAACCTGGAACTGATGTAGCGATGCTCAATGCAATGTTACACACAATTGTTGAGGAAAAACTCTACGATGAACAATATGTTCAAGGACAGACTGAAGGATTTGAAGAACTTAAAAAAAGTATAAAAGATTTTTCTCCAGAGAAAATGGAAGCTATTTGTGGTATTGAAGCTGAAACTCTAAAAGAAGTGGCTAGAATTTATGCTAATTCTGAAAAATCTATTATTTTTTGGGGAATGGGTGTTTCGCAACATGTTCATGGAACTGATAACGCAAGATGTTTAATAGCTCTTGCTCTTTCTACCGGCCAGGTTGGAAGAGAGGGTACAGGATTACATCCACTAAGAGGTCAAAATAATGTTCAAGGAGCTTCTGATGCGGGTTTAATCCCATGGATGTATCCAGATTATTTAGTTGTTGATGGTGAAGTAAATCAAAATTCTTACGAGAAATTTTGGAATACAAAAATGGATCCTGAAAGAGGTTTAACTGTTGTTGAAATAATTAATGCAATCCATGCAGATCAAATCAAATCTATGTATATCATGGGAGAAAATCCAGCTATGTCAGACCCAGATCAACAACATGCTAGAAAAGCATTAGCCAAACTAGATCATTTAGTTGTCCAAGATATTTTTTTAACTGAAACTGCTTGGTTTGCCGATGTAATTTTACCTTCTTCAGCTCACGCTGAAAAAACAGGAACATATACAAATACCAATAGAACAATTCAAATGGGAAGACAGGTGGTTCCCCCACCTGGTGATGCAAGACAGGATTGGTGGATTACTCAAGCTATAGCTCAAAGAATGGGACTTGATTGGAGCTACCTACACCCCAAAGATGTGTTTAGAGAAATGTGTCAAATTATGGATTCTTTAAAAAATATTACTTGGGATAGATTAGAAAACGAAAATGCAATCACATATCCATGTGAAGCACCTGATAGCAGTGGAAGTGAATACATATTTAGAGAGTCTTTTCCAACAGCAAATGGTAGAGGTAAAATTGTTCCAGCAAGACTTATACCACCAGCTGAATTACCAGATGATGATTTCCCTCTAATTTTAACTACTGGCAGATTACTCGAGCACTGGCATACGGGATCAATGACAAGAAGAGCTACTGTATTAGATCATATAGAACCAGAGGCCATAGTGAGTATGAATCGATGGGATATGAAAAGAATGAAAATAGATGCTGGAGAACATGTTCAAGTGAAAACCAAAAGAGGATCTATAGTAATTAAAGTTAGGAGTGATAGAGAAATTCCTGAAGGAATGGTATTTATTCCTTTTTGTTTTGCAGAAGCAGCAGCAAATGTTTTAACTAATCCTCAATTAGATCCCTATGGAAAGATTCCTGAATTTAAATTTAGTGCCGCTAATGTAGAAAAAGTTGGTTTAGCTCTTAATTAAAATTTGAAAAAAATATTTTTATAATTTCTAAAAAATTTATTTTTAATTTGTAGGTTGTTAATAAAATTAAAACTATTGCCATTGAAATTATTACAAAAATAAAATGATAAAATTTAAAAATTTTAGATTCATTTTGACTTTCCAATACTAGTAACGACTTTCCTTTATCTAAATTATGGTCATTTCCAAAACTATGAAAGATACTTTCTTCAAATTCAACTATCTCTTCAATATTAGTTTCCATTT
>CAJWPE010000072.1 GCA_913045625.1 uncultured Chloroflexota bacterium
TATTAGAGCAGACTGCGACCTCAAGTAACCTTCCTTATCAGCATCCAAAATAGCAATTAAACTAACTTCGGGTAAATCAAGTCCTTCACGAAGTAAATTTATACCTACAACAACATCATAAATACCGAATCGTAAATCTCGCAAACGATCAGTCCGTTCTAGTGTATCTAGGTCTGAGTGTAAATATGCTGTTTTTATTTTCATCTCAAGGAGATATTCTGCTAACTCTTCAGCCATTCTTTTAGTCAAAGTTGTAATTAAACACCTTTGTTTTTTACGAATTCTATCTCTAATTTCTTCAAGGAGATCATCAATTTGTCCTATTGTTGGTCTTACTTCTACAACAGGATCCAGTAACCCTGTTGGTCTTATTACCTGTTCTACGATAGATTCACTGTTCTTTAGTTCAAATTCTCCGGGTGTAGCAGATACATACACAATTTGATTCACCTTTTCTGTAAACTCATCATAATTTAATGGACGATTATCTAATGCGGATGGAAGTCTAAAACCATACTCAACTAAGGTTGTTTTTCGGGACATATCACCACGATACATACCATGCAACTGTGGTAATGTCATATGTGACTCATCTAAAAATACTAAAAAATCGTCTGGGAAATAATCTAAAAGAGTCCAGGGAGCACTACCTTTAGAACGCTGAGATAAATGTCTTGAATAATTTTCTATTCCAGAACAATAACCCAGTTGTTGAAGCATTTCCAAATCAAAATTGGTTCTTGATTCGAGACGTTGTACTTCTAATAATTTTTCCTCTATTCTCAATTCATTTAATCTTAAATCTAATTCATCTCTAATGGTTCCAATGCTAGTTAATAATTTTTCTTCTGGAGTCACAAAATGCTTGGCAGGATATAATTCTACACTTTCTCTCTCTCTCAAAACTTCACCAGTTAGTTGATCAAAATCTTGAATTTTTTCAATCTCATCTCCCCAAAACTGAATTCGAACAGCAAAATCTTGATATGCAGGGATTAAATCAATAATATCGCCCTTTAATCGAAACCTTCCACGTGCTAAATCCATATCGTTTCTATCATATTGCATCCCAATTAGTTGCCGAATCAATAGGCCAATTTTCTTCTTGTCTCCAGTAGATACAGTAAGAACAAAACTCTGATAGTCATGAGGATCCCCAAGGCCATAAATACAAGAAACTGAGGCAACAATTATCACATCTTTTCTACTAAGCAAAGATCTGGTCGCTGAAAGTCTAAGTTTATCAATATGTTCATTAATACTTGCATCTTTTTCGATGTATGTATCTGTTTGGGGGACATATGCCTCAGGTTGATAGTAATCATAATAACTAACAAAATATTCAACGGCATTATGGGGGAAAAATTCCCTAAATTCGGTTGCTAGTTGAGCAGCTAATGTTTTATTTGGTGCCATAATAAGAGCAGGTTTTTGCATTTTTTCTATTGTTTTAGCCATAGTAAAAGTTTTACCAGAGCCTGTAACACCCAAAAGAACCTGTTTCGACATACCTTCTTGCAATCCATTAACCAAATTATTTATTGCTTTAGGTTGATCTCCTGTTGGTGAAAAATCCGAAACAATTTTAAATGGAACCGATTCATCATATCCTGCAATTGTATTATCGCTTACCATTAATTCAATTCCGCAATTTTTTGTAGTAAGGTTTTAATTTTATCTTCAAAGGAAAGATTATCTTCAAATTTTGTGTCTCTAATTGCAATTCTTATTTCTCTGTCTGAATAACCAAGACCTTGCATAGCTGAAAAAATATCCACATCATCAGAAAAGGTTTCTTCTGTATGAAGTCCTACAAATTGGTCTAATTTATCTTTGAGCTCCAAAACTATTCTTGCTGCCGTTTTTGGACCTATCCCAGAAACTGAATTTAGCATTGTTGAATCGCCAATTGTAATCGAATTAACAATTTGGCTAATTTCTAATGAATCTAATATTGCCATCGCATTTTTAGGCCCAATACCACTAACACTAGTAAGAAAAGTAAACATGGTTTTTTGACTTGAATTTACAAAACCGTAAATAGTTGGATAGCCATCCTTTACAACTAAACTTGTATATAATACTGCTCGTTTTCCGATTAAATTATATAAATTGCCTGACTTAGTTAAAACATTTATTGAAATACCAAATCCTCCAACTTTTAAAATGATGGAGTCATCAAAAATTTCATCTATTATTCCTTCTATATATGCAATCATAATTATCCTATTATTTTGTTCATTTTGATTTGCTGAGCGTGTGTTAAAGCAACAGCTATAGCATCTGCCGAATCAAAAGAAAGACCTTCTTTGACTTGTAATTGCATTTTAACACTATTTTCGACTTGGATCTTGGAAGAATTCCCATATCCAGTTATATTGATTTTCACCTCTCTTGGAGAATAACTTTGGCAGGGAATATCTTTCTCCCCAGAACCAAGAAAAACTAAACTCTGTGCCTGACCTATTGCAATTGCAGATCTTACGTTTTTATCAACAAAAGGATGTTCAACTGCCAACTCGGAGGGATTATGGATATTCAAAACTTCCATTAATTGCTGATAGATTAAATATAGGCGTTTACTCAAATCTAAATTTGGTTTAGCTTTTAATACACCAAATTCAACAAGTTCGATTGCGGATTGTTGAACTTCAATAACCCCATATCCCATTTTAATTGTTCCTGGATCGAACCCAATAATCTTCAAATTTAATTTCCCATTAAATGAGTGAATTTAAATCGTTTGAGCATACGCTTCCAAAGCTTGATCTGAAAAATCAGCATTAGTATACACTTTTTGAACATCGTCTAGATCTTCAAATTTATCTAGTAATTTTAAGATTTGAATGGCAACATTGGTCTCAACATTCAATAATGTTTTTGGAATTTTAGATAATTCGGATTTGATTATAACTACCCCAAACTCTTCCAAACTCTTTCGGACATTTTCTAGCATTTCGATAGGGGTTCTTATTTCAATATTATCATCATTAATATCCACATCTTCAGCTCCATTATCAATGGCAAATAATACTACTTCATCTTGATCAAAATCTCCAGTTTCAACAACCACAATACCCTTAGATTCAAAATTCCAAGAAACAGATCCAGGTTCACCTAGGTTTCCGCCTGATTTTGAAAAAGTACTACGTATTTCTGCTACTGTACGATTCAAATTATCAGTTACAGCTTCAATAAATATAGCTGCCCCTCCAGATGCATACCCTTCATAGGAAACTTCTTCAAATCGTTCTGTACTATCACCAGAAGTTCCTCCGCCTCTTTGAATTGCACGTTCTATATTTGCCAAGGGCATATTGCTATCTCTTGCTTTTTGCACAGCCAATCTTAACTGAAAATTCATATCAGCATCAGCCCCACCAGATCTTGCAGCTATTAATATCTCTCTTGTTAATTTAGTAAATAACTGACCTCTTTTAGCATCTGCAGCACCTTTTTTTCGTTTAATTGTTGACCATTTTGAGTGACCTGACATAAACCTATCTCCT
>CAJWPE010000073.1 GCA_913045625.1 uncultured Chloroflexota bacterium
ATATCATAAGTAAACTCTAAAAAGAGGTAAATATGAAAATACTAAGCTCTTCATTTTTAATTATTTTAAGCACATTATTTTTAATAGGCTGTAACGCTGTAACTGGACAAGCAACAGGTGTAAGTGAACAAGACCAGATAGACGAAGCTGTCATGTATATTGAAGGGAAATCTAATGCATGTTCAAATGAGTTTTATGCTGGACCAATGAAAGATTTTGAATTTAAGTTATCTACCAATGAACTGAAAGTAAGAGATTGGTTAAACGATTGTATGTCCGATTATGGAACTTCTGGTAATTGGATGCCGTACATTACTTATTCAATATTTGGAACTATCGTAGATGATATTAATTTAAATTTTAGCTATGATAAAGCAGATATAGACTCTACTATCGCATATCTGGAAACATTACCTGAAACTTCAATTCCAGAAACAACTCAATTTTTTTCTAACCCAAACAACCAAACTGATCAAGACATTTTATTTGCTAATAATTACCTTGATACTGCCACAGATGATTGTATTGCGTTATTGGAAAACAGCATGAATGTCGCTTTCTCTCCCAAAAGTGACATTGAAGCATTTTTAGATGTCTGTTCTGCACAAAAACCTATATTTGGCCAATGGAAGATAAGCCAAAAACCATTTCTACTTGGCTGGAATATCAAAATGACACATTCACCTGCAGATATCCAAGACACAATTATCTACTTATCTGAATCCGTTGAACAAGAAAATGACGAACCAGTTCTAACAAAATCTTACGAAGTTGGTGCTAACGAAGTTTCTAATGATGATAACCAACAGCAACAAAATAATCTTAATTTTGACTTAAATAACGTAGAAAACTTATACATAGGTTCAAATAATTGGCAATATCAACGACAAAATTATACTGTCGATGAGCAGACTGCTTTAGATGAATGTATACAAGAAATAGCAGATGCGCCGGGTTGGTTGAAAGTGTTCTACCAAGACGGAAGACATTCAATGCAAAACGTTTTCGATACCTGTTTAAGTAACAATGGGTTTGATAATACTCCACCAAATGACTCAAATAATGAAGTCCAGCAGCAACAAAATAATCTTAATTTTGACTTAAATGACGTAGAAAACTTATACATAGGTTCAAATAATTGGCAATATCAACGACAAAATTATACTGTCGATGAGCAGACTGCTTTAGATGAATGTATACAAGAAATAGCAGATGCGCCGGGTTGGTTGAAAGTGTTCTACCAAGACGGAAGACATTCAATGCAAAACGTTTTCGATACCTGTTTAAGTAACAATGGGTTTGATAATACTCCACCAAATGACTCAAATAATGAACTGGAAGAAAATGAACCCGAAGAAAACGACTTCACATATGAACAAATTGCTACTGTAGTTGAAAATTGTGAAAATGAAATGCAAGAATTAGCCTTTGCTCAATACATGCTTGAAGATGGTAGAACTCCAGCACAAGCATATTTTGAATCATGCTTAGCAGAGGAAGGAATTTCAGTAGAAAATTACAATGATTGGGTTGAAGCACAAGAACCTGAACCTGTAATAATGGATGGACCTCCTCAGGGAGAAGCATTAGAAAACATTTTGTCTACCTGTGTGAATGAAGCATATAGTTCAAGTATTGCGATAAGATTCAGAAGTGCAAATGCTGCTGAAGAATATTTACAAACCAGTTTTAACGATTGTCTAAACAATTACAATATTTTCGAAGAGTATTCTTATTCGTCATATTCATTTTTACTTAATCAAACTCCTGATGATCCTGATAACAATCAAGAAGAATCTGACTCAGAAGAATCAATTGAAGATAGAGTTAATGAACTCGAACAACAATTTGCTGATTTATTTGAGCAATTACAAGAAATATTAGAATCAGTAGAAAACTAATTCAATAATTGTTGTACTTCATTAATGACAGGCATTGATGACTGAGCACCTTGTTTTGTAACAGAAACAGCCGCATTGGCTTGAGCAAAAACGATAGCTTTGTCTAATGGAATAGAATTAGTCAAAGCTATTGTTAAACCTGCCACAAATGCATCACCAGCAGCAACTGAGTCAACGACATTTACATCAAAAGAAGATATTTTTTGAAGCTCATCATTATTTAAATACGCAACTCCATCATTGCCTAAAGTAATTATAGGATTAAGCTTTTTTGAATGTGATTTGAACCATTTCAAAGCTTTTAATAATCCCTCATCATTATCTATATTAATTCCAGATAAACTTTCTGCTTCCAAAACATTTGGAGTAACAATATCAACAAACTTTAATAATTCTGCTGAATCTTGCACATACGGAGCAGGATCCCATATAACTTTCGCTCCAATTTCACATGCTAATTTTGCAGATTTCAAATTTACCTGAAATGGAATTTCATTTTGAATTACCAAGTAATCATTTGAACTTAAAGATTTGGTTAATATATCTATTTCATTCTGCCCACACTCCATATTAGCGCCATATACAGCCAATATAGAGTTTTCACCTTGATTATCCACACTAATTACTGCTAGCCCAGTGGAGGCATTTTTATCCACACTCACATTTTGCGTATTCAATTGGGAATTAGAAAAATGCTCTAAAATGTTTGTAGCAAAAATGTCATCCCCTACTCTACCTACCATATAGATGTCAGTGGAATATTTTGACATCCCATATGCCTGATTGGCACCTTTTCCTCCGGGAGTTAAAAGTAAGCTTGAGCCAGCGACAGTTTCACCTGGGTGAGGAATTTTAGTTGTAGAAATTGAAATATCTAGATTAATACTTCCTAAAACATAAATTTTAGATTGAGTCATTTCCAATTAAACCGTTTTCTATCATGGATTCTAAATAACGAGCTACACCATCATACTCAACTGTCTCTGTAATATCATCAGCAACTTTTAAAACTTCAGGAACAGATTCTTTTAAAGCTATTCCTTTTCCAGACCAACTAATCATGGGGACATCATTAAACCCATTACCAAAAGAAATTACATTTTTATTTGTAAATCCATATTTATCACATAACCACTGCAAAGCCTTTTCTTTACCTGCAGAAGAGCTTAAAACTTCAAAAAAATGAGGCAAAGATCTAGTTGCATAAAACGAATCAGAAGCCCTGAATTCATACTCAGAATCCATCTCACCAATAATTTCATCATCCCCTACTGCAAGCAATCGAATGATTTGATCAGAAATTTGATCAAAAGATTCAATTACATGCATATCAACTTGATTTCTCTTTGCATATGCATCTAACCAATCAGATGTTTGTTCCACATAAATATCATCATTAACATATGCAACTTTTTCAGTATTGAATTTCGAAAAGAAATTTAACACTTCAGGAACTACAGTTTTAGGCAAAAACTGATTCCATAATAT
>CAJWPE010000074.1 GCA_913045625.1 uncultured Chloroflexota bacterium
CAACACAATTTAATGATGACGTTTTCATGGATGCCTTAGTTTCGGGCATTTCTGCCCTTGCTGGAATGATAATTGGAATGTTTGTCATATTATTCGTTCTTATGAAAGTAGATACTGTTGATGATTTAGAGGATTTAGATTTAGAGGATCTTGAAGATTTAGATTTAGATGAAGAGCTAAAGAAATTAGAAAAAGAATTAAATACTGAATCAAACGATTCGAGCGAGGAGGAGGAATAAAATGGCAGATACATCTGAAATTGCAATATCTATGCTTATACTTGGTACGGCTTTATCTATGCTATTAATGGGATTATTGATCTCATACTACGGTAGCAGTAAAACCAGGAATGTAGGATTTGTTTTCCTGATATTGGGTGCTGGTTTGGCCTATTATGTAACATCTATGGCATATGATTCTGTTATATTCATGAATTCCATTCTAGCCTTTATTGGTGGTATGCTAGGTGGAATAATCGGTATTGTCATTTTCCTAATTGCAATAATTAAATCATAGTTTAATCAACATTAGTCTAAAATAGAATAGCGATGACTAAGCTTTGTGAAGGCGGAAGAGAACCTTTGGGATACTGGAAAAGAAGAAGATAATTCTAGCTCAAGCTCCGACGACAGTAACTCAACTTTAGATTTATCTGAAATAACTCCAGAAAGAAACGAAGAAGAAATAAATCTAGAAGTACCCAAAGAAACTGAAGAAAGAGATGAAGATTGGGCAATCCCTGTGGCTGACAATGCTGATGGATTGAATCTAAAAACTATTGGAATAGTAGGCACTGTCGTTATACTCCTTCTAACCGGAACATTATTTGTTTTGCTAAATGAAACCAGCAGTGAAATAGAAGTGCCTAATGAAAAATATGAAGAACAAATTAACTACGATGTTAATGGATTTGTAGCTTTTGATAGTAATCTCGATATCCCTATTCCTTTTGGAATTTTTGATAATGATGTTGTCATAAATAACTTGGACGTAGTATTTAGTGGAGATTTAAGCCTAGGAATTGAAGGTCCACAATCTGTAATCAAAAATGGATATGGAGAATCAAAAAGCTCTGTTTTCAAAAAGTATATTGAACAGAATCTTGATGATGTAGATGGAACTATTACAGAAGAAGGTTCTGAGCCTGCGGAATTAAAGAATTCTAAAATAGTTAGTAGTCAAACTCAATATGTAGATAGTAGTTCATTAAATGTAATAAGATCAGACATAGTCTCCAACGCATCCACTGCTAAAATTTCAGGTATAGGTCAAAGATGGGCGTGGCAGAGTGCTACAGACTGGATACCTAGAGAACATAGTAGTGGAATCTTACCTCATGGAAACGCATACATTGGACAAACATTAACTGAAGGCGATAGTGGGACTTTATATGAAAGTGGAATACAATTTACTACTAAAGTAACCAAAGGTGAAAAGATTAAAGATTACGATACTGTGAAAATACAAATCAGTACATCCTATGTTTCAGACTCACTACTTGGTTATGAATACGAATACAGCTATAGTTTTTCTTTTTATATGTCTGAAATTAGTAGTTTACCTTTAAAATTTGAAATGAGGTTAACCTCTGAAGCTAAATCTCCCGGCGCTCAATTATACTCAATAGACTTAAAATATACTGCGAATGCTAAAGACATATTCGAAGGTTATGAATTTGTACCTACTAAGAGTTATGCTCCCGTTTCATCTAGCAGTCAAGGGGAATTTTTAGAATGGAATAACGGAGCTCCTGCATTTGGTTCAAGTTGTGCTGAAAATTCACAATTAAGAGAAGATTTTAACCTTCAAACAGGTATTGCTAGTGCTAAGGACAGTATATCTCCTTTTAACAATTATATCAATGATCAAGAAGCAAAATCAATTTCATCTGGTGAAGATGAAAATGCATTTGTTATTGAAGCAAA
The DNA here is from genome assembly GCA_913045625.1 of uncultured Chloroflexota bacterium. Taxonomy (GTDB): domain Bacteria; phylum Chloroflexota; class Dehalococcoidia; order Lucifugimonadales; family UBA826; genus AG-426-M11. The sequence continues at coordinate 1,926 of CAJWPE010000074.1, forward strand.
CTACAGTGCAAAAAATGATTTGAGGTGGAATTTTACAATGGCTCATAGTAATGAACAATCTCAGAAGGTAGACGGATGGAACTTAAATTACCGTCAAACAAAAGATAACAATACATCTATTATAAATGGAACCGAAAAAGAATTGGACAATCCTATTCTTAAGATGGAAGAAATTAAAAACCCATTAACTATTTGCTCAGCTGAAACCCTTATGACTGAATTTGATGAAGTCGCTGAGTGGGCCATTGATAAGGATACTAACAATGTTAATTATGAGAAGACCACACTTATTCTTGGTCAAAATTTGATATCTGAACAAAGCTTATCATCTCCAACATCTATTCTTGACTTTGGCAATTTGGATTTGATTTCAGCTATATCTGACCTGAACTCAGGCAATTTAAACCTGAATGATTATTCAAATAACATAGATGTTGACACTGCTGGAAGCTATGCTTATTTCTTGGACAGAAGTGGAGGGGGAGATTCTCTAGGCTACAACTATCAAGAGGTTGCCGGAATCGACGCGAAGAATGGACTTGTAATGTTTAACTTACAATCTAGAAATGCACTTTAACCTATATAATTGACATCTACTTTGTCTTCAACTTCAGACTCACTTTCTTTTAATTGATTAGTGATGCTGTCTACTTGCTTAGCCCTTTTTTCTAATTCTTCTAAATCAATTTTTATATTCAATAATTTTTGAAGTGATTTTAACACAACGCTTGCTGATTTAGGATCTACCATGTAACCACTAGTTTCTCCCATCAAGCAGCCGCCTTCAATTCCTTGAAGTTTACCGAGCCCTAACAATAGGCCGGAAGCTCCAACTATACCTGCACCAGGTTCTCCATCAATAAATTCGACATCTGCAGACTTAAACAAATCCACCATCTTTTCAGAGGTAGCTGCACCTAGTACTCTAGGCTCAGGAACTAATTTTCCCAAACCATAACCACCTAGTGTATAAATGCTAGAAACTCCCATATCTTTGACTAAAGAGATTAATTGATTACATAATTCATACTGGCCAGATGAATCCATTCCTTGGTATTCGCCAACTAAAAATAGTAAATCCCTATTTTTCCCTTTTCCTTTATGATAATAAAGCTCATTATTAACTAAGTTGACAACACCATCATCATCTATCAAAACTTGTGGTGGAAAATGAGAAGAATATATTTCTGTGCATTTTTTAGCTTTTAATTCTTCAATTAAATGCATCGCTGCTAACTTACCTACATTT
>CAJWPE010000075.1 GCA_913045625.1 uncultured Chloroflexota bacterium
AGTAATGTTCCATATGATTTAAAATTTTCAATTGTTAATTTATTTGGTACCATATAATAGTATTTTAACATTTAAGGTTGTGTTGTATAGAAGTTTACACTTTAGTAAATGAAACCAAAAAAAGATTAATAGGTAGTATTAATTTATGTTTGAAAATTTAAGTGCAAAATTATCACAAATTACTCGAAAACTAATTAATCAGCGACGTCTAAACGAAAATGATATAAATGATTTTTTGCGACAAATCAGAATGGCATTATTAGAAGCAGACGTGAATTTTAAAGTTGTGAAATCTTTAATTGAATCTATTAAAAATGAAACACATGACCCTGAATTCTCAAAAAGCTTAAACCCTGGCTACCTACTAGTTGAAATATTGAAACAACAATTAATAACAATCTTAACAAGTGATAATTCTGAACTGGTTAAATCAAACAAGAAATGTTCTAAAATTTTATTAGTTGGAATACAGGGTTCAGGTAAAACTACAACTGCAGCTAAGTTGTCCTTTTATCTAAATAAATTAAATCAAAAAACTCTTTTAGTGGCTAATGACTTAGTGAGACCTGCAGCTATAGATCAACTAATAAAATTAGCAAATGATAATGAACTTGATATTTATTATGATAAAAAGATTAATGATTCAATCAAGATAGCTGAAAATTCTCTTAAATTTTCATCAGACAATCAATATCAATGGACAATAATTGATACTGCTGGTAGATCACAGCTAGATGATGAAATGATGAAAGAATTAATTACAATCAAAAATAAAGTAAATCCTGAAGAGTGTATTCTTGTAGTTGATTCAATGATTGGCCAAACAGCTGTAGATATAGCAAATTCCTTTAATGAAAAACTAGGATTAACAGGACTAATAATTACAAAACTTGATGGAGACTCAAAAGGTGGAAGCGCAGTATCAATTGTGAAAGAAACGGGTCTTCCGATAAAATTTATTGGAACAGGAGAAAAAGTTGATGAATTTGATAAATTCTATCCTGATAGGATTAGTTCTAGAATATTAGGTATGGGTGATTTACAAACTCTAGCAGAAAAGGCTAGTGAACAAATTGACCATCAAAAGGCAGAGGATCTAACAAAAAAAATCGTGTCAGATTCTTTTGACTTTAATGATTTATTAGACCAAATGAACTCTATAAAAAAAATGGGATCACTTGAAAGTATTATAAATATGATACCTGGGGTTAATTTAAATCAGATGGGTTCTAAACTTTCTGAAAATGAATCAAAAATGAACAAAATGAAATACATGATTGACTCGATGACACCAATTGAAAGAAGAAATCCAAATATTTTAAATGTAAGTCGTAGAAAAAGAATAGCTACTGGTTCTGGATTAACGCATATTGAAGTGAATCAATTAATTAATCAGTTCAATCAGACAAAAAAAATGATGAAATCTTTTTATGGTAAAAATGGTCGTAATTTAAATAAATTAATTAAGTCAGGAAATTTCCCAAATTAAAACCTTCTAAATTATTTTATTTATGATTTTGTTCATGAAATAATTTATGCACATAGGGGTGTTTTGCAACAATGGCAACAACAAATGAAAATACCACTGTCCCTGCAAAAAGAATAAAAATATTTACGTCTGTCATTCTTCCAAGCATAATTAAAGCTGCATCTTCAAAAAAATGCAGAACTGATACAATAGCTGTAAAAGGAATAACCCCACGAAAATTCATTTTTTCTCTATTCTAGGTAGTCTCTGAGAGGTTTTGATCTAGCTGGATGACGAAGTTTTCTTAATGCTTTTGCTTCAATTTGACGTATTCTCTCCCGTGTTACACCAAATTCTTTTCCAACTTCTTCTAGAGTTCTTCCACGTCCATCTCCTAAACCAAATCTGAGTTCTAGTACACGTTTTTCTCTATCAGTTAAACTATCTAATATCTGTATTATCTGTTCTTGTAGCAACGTTTCAGTAGCCGCATCTGCAGGAGCTTTTGCTGACCTATCTTCAATAAAATCTCCAAGATGAGAATCTTCTTCTTCTCCAATTGGAGTTTCAAGCGAAACAGGCTCTTGGGATATTTTCATGATTTCTCGTACTTTTTCAGCACTAACATCCATGTCCCAAGCTATTTCTTCTGTTGAAGGTTCTCGACCATATTCCTGAACCAATTTTCTACTAGTTCGAAGTAATTTGTTAATCGTTTCAACCATATGAACTGGAATTCTAATAGTTCTAGCTTGATCAGCAATTGCCCTAGTAATCGCCTGCCTAATCCACCAAGTTGCATATGTTGAAAATTTATATCCCTTTCTGTAGTCAAATTTCTCAACTGCACGAATTAATCCAATATTCCCTTCTTGTATTAAATCAAGAAGAGACATACCTCTACCAATATATTTTTTTGCTACTGAAACTACTAATCTAAGGTTTGCCTCTGCTAAATGTTGTTGAGCTGCTTCCGAACCTGCAGTCATTTCGTCTAAATGTTGCTGAAGTATCATTTCATAAGGAGATAAATTATCAGCTAAAGGACCTTCTTCAACTATTGCAGCTAACTGTTCCAATGTGGAATTCATATCCAAAACATATTCTATTTGTTTTGGAAGAAGACGCGTATTAATAGAAAGTGAAATTATATTTCTTTTTAAGTCGTCGACTTCAATTTTATATTTTTTACTCCAAACTAATAATTGTTCTTCATCAAAACTATTCTGCAAAAAGAATTGTAACTTTTCATCGTATACCAACTCTTGCAATGTGTAATGACCTTCTTTTTCCATGATTTTTTCAACAATATTAGTAATATTTGTCAATTGACTTAAAGTCTTTAACATTTCTACAAACGTATCTGGTGCTGGCATATCTCTACCAAATTCTGACTGGTATGACTTATGGATCTCCTCTATATATTTGCCATTTTCCATAATTTGAGCTAAACCACGTTCATCTTTAGCTTTTAGTAATGCAACACGTCCAATTTCCCTTAAATACATCCTCACAGGATCATCAATCATATCATTAGGTTCAGTAGATCTTTCTGTATCCTGATCAGACCCTGCTTCTGGTTCTGGTTGCGATTCAGTTTCTTCGACTAACTTTTCCGGAACAACATCAGATAAATCTAATTTTTCTAAATCGATTTCTTCAGGAGATTCTTCTAGTGCTACTAATTGAGCATCATCAGGTGC
>CAJWPE010000076.1 GCA_913045625.1 uncultured Chloroflexota bacterium
TCAACAGATCCAGATAATGATGAGCTCTCCTATGTTTGGATGTTTGAAGGAGACAATAAGGAATATGGGGGAGAAGTTGTCGAGAGAAATTACCCGAATGAGGGTGAGTTTGAGGTTAAATTAATAGTTTTTGATTCCGAAGGATTATCAGATGAGGCCATCACTATTGTTACAGTAGTTAGTAATTATCAAGGTGAATTTAGTGGTAGTTTAAGTGAAGGTCAAACAGAAACTATTACTTTTCCAGTTCAAAGTGGTGCAATTAGTCTTGATGTTGATTGGAATTTGTCAGATGATCAACAGGGAATAATAAATTTAGATCCATCTACTGTTGACATGTATTTAGAAGATTCTGAAGGTAATGTTTTGGAAAATGCAACGGGAGAGCAGGAAGGTTCAGGTTCTTGGTCAATAGTAGATGATAGATTGGAGCCAACCGGTGATTACATTATAGTTATAGAGTGTACTAACGGTGAAATGGGATATGAAATTGTTGTTAATGTTAAATATTAATTTTTTTCTAACACTATAATGTTTCTAGTAAGTGACTTATGTATGTACCATTCAAATTTATGTATTAATTTAAGATTTTGATGTTTAACCATTTCAGCATTAGATACTGCGATTACTAATCGTTGTTTTCTCTTCATCACTTTTTGAAAAGTATCTAGACATCTTTCCATTAGTTGACTAATACTTTCTCCCCCTGTTGTTGATGCTATCCCATAAGGTGGATCGCATACAATGGAACTAAATTCCAAATTCTTTATTTCTTTAAAATCTGATTTTAGTAGGTTTGCTTCAAACCCATAATGCTTAAGATTTCCTTTTGAAAATTCAATCATTTTCTCTTTGAGATCAATTCCAATAACATTTAATCCCATGTCAGCCCCTTCAATGAGTATTCCGCCAGTTCCACAAAAAGGGTCAATTACAGGTTCTGTATAATTGCAATTTGATAGGTTTACCATGGCTCTGGCAATTCTAGGATGAATACTTATCGGTGAAAAGTAGGGGCGATAACTTATGTGGTGTTTAAGGCATTTTTTGTACGCAGTATGCCCGCTCTTATATGCCAACGAGATATTGAAATTCTTGTTTTTGTAAAATAAGATTGTGGCATCTGGATCTTTTAGATCTGTTTGGTTGTTGATCGACACTTTTTCACCAATTAATATTGAAGTCTTTTCATTCTCTAGCTTATTTCCACCAACTTGCCTTATTGCAAAACTTTTCTCACCTATATCTATTTCCTGTAAGTCGTCCAATGATTTCTTTATGTTGTCTTTTCTTGAACTGAAAATAATTTTTGATAGCCTTTTTGTCATAGAGAGTCTATTGATTATTTTATTTTCAATTTCTTTTGAAGTTGAAATTACTACTATCTTTCCGTAATCATTTTCTAATTTTGGATGATATTTTCTGAATTTAAATAACTCAAGAGCTTCATATTTACCTAAAGTAGTGTTCTCACCGCCCAGTTCAAGTAAATATTTTTCTCTCATTTCAACCTATAAAAGTTGTTTTATAATGTTGTATCTAGAGTCTTTTGTGTTTAAATTAGCCCGAAAGGCAGTTTCTCCAATTTATGCAGTCTATCAAAGGCGTTTAGAAAGTCAGGTTAAGAATGGTGAAGTACCAAATCATTTGGCAGTCATAATGGATGGTAATCGAAGATACGCAGAAAGTGCGGGCCTTTTGCCTCATGAAGGACATCTTAAGGGAAAAAACACTCTGGAGAACTTGTCAGATTGGTGCCGTTCTGTTGGTATTAAGATTTTAACAGTATATGCATTTTCGTTGGAAAATTTTAATAGAAGCAAGGAAGAGCTCGAAAAACTTATGGATTTATTTGAAGAATCATTTCGAAATGCAGGAGATGATCCTCGAGTTCATAAGAACCAGGTTAGAGTCAAAGCTTTAGGTCATCGTGAGCTCCTTCCAGAAAGAGTTAAGGATGCAATAGATTATGCTGAATCCAAGACTAGAGATTATTCTAATTTTAATTACAATTTAGCTGTTGCATACGGAGGCAGACAAGAAATAATTCGTTCAATGAAAATACTTGGTAGAATGATAGAAAAGGGAGAACTGAAGGCAGATGAAATTGATGCTGATCTTATTTCCTCGAATTTGTATACAAGTGACCTGCCAGATCCAGATTTAATATTGCGAACATCAGGTGAAGAAAGGATTAGTAATTTTCTTCTTTGGCAATTAGCATATTCGGAATTATATTTCGCAGATGTTTTTTGGCCAGATATGAGAAAAATTGATTTTTTAAGAGCTATTAGGTCTTTTCAGCAAAGGAAAAGACGCCTTGGTAAGTAACGACAGGTTTTAAGCACCCTTCTTATGCAGCCAATATGCTCGAGCGTTATGCGCGACTTCCAATCGACAGTCCAAGACAGATTATCTTAGTCGTAGCATTGATTACTTTAATCATATCTCCATTCGTCTTAAAAGTAGAGTTTTCAACTGATGTTCAAGCTTTCTTGCCTCAATCTGAGGAGGTTGAAACTTATGATTTAATAACTGAAGATTTTGGTAAGGATTCAAGTGTTGTTAATCTGTATTTAACTTCCGTTAGCGGAACTAATGTTCTCACGATGCCTAATCTAGTGGATATTTTACAAATTCATAATGATTGTCTGCAAATAGAAGGCGTTAAAGGAGTTCTATCCGTTGCAGATTTTTTTGATTCTGCACTTTCAGATTCTGGTTTGTCGTTGTCATCTGTAGAATCTGCAGATGAGCCTTGGGAACTTGTTTATGATTCAATATCTACTTCAGGTAGCGGCAATTATTCATGGAATGAAGTGGATTTTGTTGGTGATGTTTTAATCAATAAAGATTTGAATTTGGACCCCTTGATAATCCTTGAACCTAACACTCCACGTAATGCTCCAATTGCTAATTCAACTATAATTATGGTTAATTTAGATCCTGAATTATCTCATAGAGCAATGGAGCTTTTTGCGCAATTTACGGAAATAGGTTCAATAGTCATTGTCGCC
>CAJWPE010000077.1 GCA_913045625.1 uncultured Chloroflexota bacterium
TATCAGCTATAAAAGAAAATCCAGCTATAAAAATGATAGTTCCTCGACATGAACAGGCAACTACTTATATGGCAGATGGTTATGCTAGAGCAAGTAGAGGAATTGGAGTAGCAATGGTCGTTCCTGGCCCAGGTTTGTATAATGCTGCTGCTGGTTTATCGACTGCGTATTCAGTATCTTCGCAAGTTCTAATGATTGCTGGTCAAATACCACGTGCGACTATAGGAAAAAACTTAGGTGGACTTCATGAAGTTAATGATCAATTAGAAACGATTAAACCTGTCACGAAATTTCAAAAAAGGGTATTGAATATTAAAGATATTCCAGATTCAATGGCTGAAGTCTTTTCAGAATTAAGAAATGGTCACCCTAGACCAGTTGAAGTTGAAATGCCACCAGAAACAATGGTTGAGAAAGACGAAGTCGAGTTATATGAACCTGCACCACAAATTCGTGTAGCAGCTTCAGATGAAGAAATTGAAACTGCTGCAAAATTAATTATTAATGCTAAAAATCCTATAATTTATGCAGGGACAGGAGTGGTGAGATCACAAGCAGAAGAAGAATTGATTCACCTTACTGAAACAACTAACATCCCAGTGATTAATAGTGCTGGTTCTAAAGGAGTTATTTCAGATGAGCATAAACACAGTTTAGGTTCTTCATTGAGTGGTATTGGCCCCATTAAAGAATTAGTAGAAAATTCTGATTTGATAGTAGTTCTTGGATCAAGGTTTGCTCTAAGAAATCCAGCTGGAGATAATTGTAAAATAATACATCTCGATATAGACCCCAATGAAACAACAATATTGGAGGGTCGAATACAAAAATCTGTTACCTCAGTTCATGGCGATGCAAAATTATCCATACAAAAATTGACTGATAAAATAAAAAGTCTGGGTGGTACATCTATAGATTCACCTAGCGAAATGGTTGCAAGAATACGACAACAAATAACATCAGGGGATCAGATTACAGAGCCTCAAAATACAATTTTGCAATCTTTGCGTGACGGAATGCCAAAAGAAACGATTACGGTTTGGGATATGACTCAAATGGGATATTATTCCAGAGCGTTTTGGAAAACTTACTATACCTCTACATATATTGATTCAGGGTATTCTGGAAATTTGGGCTATGCTTATCCTACTGCATTGGGAGCAAAAGTCGCAAAGCCTGATGTTCCAGTGGTATCTATTTCTGGTGACGGAGGTTTTATGTATAACGTCCAAGAATTATCAACAGCTGTAAAGTATGGAATAAATACAGTTGCCGTGGTGTTTAATGATAATCATTATGGAAATGTAAGAAGAGACTTAGAAGAAGATTGGACCGGAGATTATGGGACTGAATTTGTTAATCCCAATTTTGTTAAGATGGCTGAATCATTTGGAGCTCTAGGTATTAAAGTTACTGATCCAAATAAAGTTGGTGATGCTATCTCGGAAGCAATAGCAGCAGAACGACCTGCACTTATAGATGTAGATATGATTGATACAGCTAAGCTCCCAAGACCATTTGTTGGCAAAGCTCCATGGGCAATCCCGCATGAAGATCTTTTGCCATAACCTGACATTTTAGTAGATCACTCGTTTATACCTATACAAACAGTTTGTAAATAAGAATGTTATAAATAAATTCTAGTGAGGTATAAAATGAGAAAAATGAAAAAATGGATTACAGGTTCTATAGTTCTTGGCGTTTTAGTTATAGGTATGACATCCACGGCCGTATTAGCTGATAATACTTCTGAAAGAATTGCAAATAATCCATTAATTGCTAGGGTAGCTTCTATATTAGGAATAAGTGAAACAGAATTAGTTGGAGCATTTACTACAGCAATTAGTGAAATGAAAAGTGAAAAATTAGAAGAAAAATTAACTGAGAATATTGCTAATGGTAATATAACTGAGGAAGAAGCACAGGCTAAGCGTGAAAGATTTGATCAGAAGTTAGACCGTAAAGGTGACCGTTTAGGTTTAGAACATTTTAAGTCAAGACATCATGTACATCACTTCAAATCATTTACTATTCCTGGCAAACCACGTTTAATGACACCCGATGAGTTAGAATCAAAAATGGCATCTGCTATAGAGTCAGGAGTTATTAGTGAGGAACAAGCTCAATCTAGGAGAGATAGATTGCAAGAAAAGATTAATGCTTCTATAGCTTAATTAATAAGAAAAAAGTATTTTGAAAGAGCCCAAAATTTGGGCTCTTTCTTTTTTTTATTAAGAAGTATGGTATATAATTATATTAGATCAAATAAACTAAGAGAAAACATATGAAAATAAAATTTACCCCTCTTCTTCTGTTATTTCTAATACTTCTTTCATGTTCCAATAGTGAAAGTACACCAATAGATAATACTGACAAAGGAATAACTAAAATAGAGATTCCTACACCCACTGCTACTTTGATACCTGTCGAAGCAAAGGAGATTGAAAATTCAACACAAGATGTAGCTACACCAACCCCAACACCAAAAGTTTCTACAGAAGAATCTCAAATCAAAGAAGAACCTATCAAAGCGAATGTTAATGGCAAATTGTCAGTCGATATAGATCCTAACTCTATAGCTCGTTATATTGTTTATGAGCAATTGGTTCGGTGGGCTTCTCCGAAAGATGTTGTTGGTGAAACAAAAGTTACAGAAGGTAAATTAGTTTTTGATAAGGATGGGGATGTTATACCTGAAGAATCTATAATTATAGTTGATCTCAAAAACTTAAAAAGTGATTCAAATAAAAGGGATGATTATATTAAGAGAAGTGCTCTTGAATCAAATAAATACCCTGAAGGAATTTTTATCCCTGAAACTATACAAGGGTTAGAATGGCCTTTCCCTACTGAGGGAGACCATACTTTTACAATGTTAGGTGATATGACAGTTCATGGAATAACAAAACCTGTTGAATGGACGGTGGAGGCCAATGTTGTTAATCAAGAGGTTAAAGGTAAAGCAAGTACAAAATTTGATTTTTCATATTTTGATATAAATAAACCAG
>CAJWPE010000078.1 GCA_913045625.1 uncultured Chloroflexota bacterium
AAATATTATTTTTTTAGGGCCTTAGTTTATGAAAATATAATATGTTAACCTAATATGATTGAAATAATGAATTGATTAGAAGCTTGGGAAATAGAATTTTATCGATATACCTGATACATATCAATGTAATATTTCCCCTAATTTTATTTTAATATGGAGTTGAAACCCAAAAAATTATTGCTTCTCTCTCATTAGTGCTTATGCAAGCATGTCCCATTGAACTGTCGAAATACGCACAATCACCTTGTTCTAATTTTACTGAAGCATAATGTTCTGTGATTAACTCAACATTTCCTTCCAAAACAAGAAATAATTCCTCACCAGAATGACGCATCAATTCCCCAAATTTTTCCAAACTATGAGACTTGATATGAGTCAATATAGGAATCATTTTCTTATTAAGAATTTCATTGCAAAGTGTTTCGTATAGATAATTGTCCGTTTCATGCCTTTCACCTTCTCCTTTTCTTGTAAAAACCTGACGAGTCCGAGGTGTTTTTTTTTGAAAAGAAGTCAGTAAATCTGAAATATCTGTTTCAAGCCCACTGGTGATTTTTAGTATTGTCTCAAAAGTCGGTGAAATATGATTATTTTCAATTTTAGATAATGCAGAGTGTGATAATCCACTAAGTTCTGCTAGTTCGTTTTGGGTTAACCCTCTGTCTAATCTTAATTGACGAACCCTATGACCTAAGTGTTCTGCATTAAATTTATCAGGTATCTTTTGTTCAGAAATTTGTGTGTTCTGCTTCAAAATTCCTTCTACAATCTTATCCATTTAACATAATTAATAAACAGATTATTATATTTTAATAAAAAAATTTGTATTTTAATAAAGTTTATGTAATATAGTCATGATTATTTGCAAATGACAAGTTTGAGGGACTCTTTTTTACAATTGATTTATCATATTATGAAAATTAATTATAGCTAATAGTTTAATTTAGTTATTTTTCTTATTATTTTTAAAAAATTTATTATAGCTTATGGAATATCGATTAGTAGGTAAAACAGGACTTCAAGTATCTTGTTTGGCCCTTGGTACTGATAATTTTGCAGACCCAACACCAGAGAAAGAAGCAGCTGCGATTTTGGAAAAATCAATAGATATGGGGATTAATTTAGTAGATACTGGTGATGTATATGCAGATGGAGAAGGTGAAAAGATTATAGGTAGAACGCTGAAAAAATCCAAGAAAAGAGACAGTGTTTTAATAGCAACAAAAGTAGATCATGGAAAAAGGCGCCCGGGTTTTTCAATAGATGATCCATCACTTTTTGGCCCAAATGATCACGGACATACTAGATTAAACATAATAAGAGCTTGTGAAAATTCTCTCAAAAGATTGCAAACTGATTATATAGATATTTATCAATTGCATAGACCTTCCCCTGAAATACACTTCGATGAAATTCTTGGGGCAATGACTGATTTAGTTAGACAAGGTAAAGTCCGTTACATTGGTTGTTCAACTCACCCATCTTGGATGGTTATGGAATCAATTATGTACAGTGAACTAAAGGGATATTCTCGTGTTGTTTTTGAACAGCCCCCATATAATTTATTGGATAGACGTATAGAAAATGAATTAATTCCATTGAGCCAGAAGCATGGAATAGGACTTATTACTTGGGCACCAATGGGCATGGGAGTTCTTGCGGGGCGATATAAGAGTTTTGATGATTTTCCTGAAAATTCAAGAGCATCTTTAAGAGGGGGTTTTTATGCTGATCGTGTAACTGAGAAAGGCATTGAGGTCGGTATTATTTTTTCAAAATTAGCTCAAGAAATTGGTTTAACTGCTGCGCAACTTGCAATTTTGTGGGTAAAGGATCAGGAAGGTATTACCGCTCCCCTAATAGGCCCTAGGACATTAACTCATTTAGAAAATCTTTTACCAGTCGCTGATATGAAATTGAGCAATGATATTCGTATAGAATGCGACAAATTAGTACCTCCTGGAAGTGTAATCGCCAACTTTCATAATACTGCAGAATGGATGAAAAGCGAAATAGATTGGGGAATTAAATAATGAGGATATCTAATATGATACATGCAGTAGATTTGCATGCCTGTGGAGAACCTGGAAGAGTAATTGTTGGAGGAGTACTAGATGTTCCTGGTGAATCAATGTTTGAGAAAATGCAATATTTATCCCAAGACGCAGACTCCTTACGTTTAAGAATGCTTAGAGAACCACGCGGATATCCAGCTGCAAATTGTAATTTAATCTTACCATCTAATCATCCTGAAGCTGTAGCCGGGTTTGTAATTATGGAGCAAACAGAATATCCCGGCATGTCAGGAACAAATACAATTTGTGTTGTTACTGCATTGATAGAAACTGGAATGGTAGAAGTGAATGAACCTTTTACAGAATTTAAATTAGAATCACCTGCAGGATTAATTGCCATAAAAGCAGAAGTTAAAAATGGAAAAGCTATAAATGTAACATTTGAAAATGTTCCTGCTTTTTCTGTTTATAACAACGAGTTAATTCAAGTTCCTGAAATTGGGAATGTGACCGTTGATGTTGCTTATGGAGGAATGTTTTATGTAATAATGGATTCAGAAGAGTTGGGAATAAAATTAATTCCTGAGAACGGTGGAGAAATTGTTCGTGTTGCAGAAATGGTAAAAGCAATAGCGGCTGAAAAATTACCAGTCATTCACCCCGAAAATAACGATATTAAGGGGATAACAATAGCAGTAGTATCAGGACCACCAGAAAAGCCTAGTTCAACATTAAAAAATGCAGTTGTTGTTTCAACTGGCAAATTAGATTGGACCAGACCAGAGACTTGGAAAGCAGTTATTGATAGATCCCCTTGTGGCACTGGTACATGTGCAAAAATGGCTTCATTATATGAAAAAAATATTTTAGACCTTGAAACAGATTTTATTCATGAAGGTATATTAGGCACAACGTTCACAG
>CAJWPE010000079.1 GCA_913045625.1 uncultured Chloroflexota bacterium
CTTATGCAATTGGTGTTTCTAAACCATTATCAATTTATGTTGATTTATTTGATAACGATTTAGAAAAAAATAAATTTGTTGTAGATAAGATAAATGAAAATTTTGATTTAAGCCCTCGAGGTATTAGAGAGATGTTAAATTTAAATAAACCAATATACGAAAAAACAGCTGCCTATGGTCACTTTGGAAGAATACCAGATGATAATGGCTCATTTTCTTGGGAAAAAACGGATAAAACAAGCTATTTTTCTAAATAGTTTCTGTTGAATTAAAAAAAAACTTTACTATATTCCATTTACATTATTGAATTTACAAAAATGGGCTTTAGCCCATTTTTTTTTGGAGCAACCAAAAATATGTTAAACAAAAGAGCTGATAAACTTGAATTATTAAGAATTGCAGAAGCTGTAGCTTTAGAAAAATCAATTGATAAAGAATTGATTATTAGCTCGATGGAAACTGGAATCGCAAAAGCAGCAAAATCAAAATTTGGTCAAGATAACGAAATTAAAGTTTTGATAAATAGAGATAGTGGTGACATTGAAATATTTAGAAAATTAATAATCTCTGAAAATCCTGAAAATTCAAATACTGAAATTAGATTACAAGATGCTGTTATTTTAAATAATTTATACAAAGACAAAAAGATTGGTGATGAAATATTGCAACCTTTACCAACATTTGACTTTGGAAGAATAGCAGCTCAAACAGCTAAACAAGTAATAAGTTTTAATGTTAGAGAGGCAGAAAGAGAAAGACAATTTAATGATTTCGTTGATAAAAAAGACACAATTTTAAGTGGTATTGTTAAAAGATTAGAATTTGGAAATGTAATTGTTGATCTTGGGAGAACAGAAGCAATTATTCAAAAAAATGAATTAATTTCAAGAGAAAATATTAAAGCTGGCGATAGAATAAAAGCTTATTGCTATGATGTAAGAAGAGAACCAAGAGGTCAGCAAATATTTTTATCTAGAGCTCATCCAAAGTTTATGGAAAAACTTTTTATTCAAGAAGTTCCAGAAATATATGATGGTTTAATTGAGATAAAAAGTTCTTCTAGAGACCCAGGCAGTAGAGCAAAAATTTGTGTTCAAGCAGTTGATACATCATTAGATCCTGTTGGAGCATGTGTTGGTATGAGAGGTTCTAGAGTTCAGGCCGTTGTAAATGAATTACAAGGAGAAAAAATTGATATAGTAAATTGGTCTGAGGATCCAGCAATTTTAGTTTCAAACGCTCTATCCCCAGCAGAAGTACAAAGGGTTAATGTTGACAGTGAAAGAAAAAAACTTGATGTAATTCTAACTGAAGAAAATTTAAGTAAAGCGATAGGTAGAAGAGGTCAAAATGTTAGATTGGCAACAAAACTTTTGAATTATGAAATAAATATTCTTACCGATCAAGAGGACTCCGAAAGAAGACAAATTGAATTTAAGGAAAAAACTGACAACTTTGTAAAAAATCTGGAATTAGATGAAACACTTGGTCAATTGTTAGTTGCTGAAGGATTTTCCTCAATCACTGAGATCTCTCACTCGGCGCTCTCTGATCTAGCTCAGATCGAGGGATTTGATGAAGCTATAGCCGAAGAACTACAAACTAGAGCGTCGGCTTTCAATGAAGCAGAACAAGAGGGTCTGTATAAACAAAGGGTTGAATTAGGGGTAACTGACGAGCTAGCAAAAATGGATGGTATTACTCCAAACATGCTAGTCATTTTTGGTAATAATGAAATCAAGACCATGAATACAGTCTTACATAAAGCGAATACAAGAGGCTCAGCAGATCATGGTTGGCTGAAGGCAAATCATACGTTTAGTTTTGCAAATTATCACAATCCAGAAAGGATGCATTTTGGAGTGTTAAGAGTTCTCAACGATGACACTATTGCTGGGGGAAAAGGTTTCAGTACTCATCCGCATGACAACATGGAAATCATTACCATCCCATTAGAGGGTGATCTGGAGCACAAGGATAATATGGGAAATGGTACTGTCATTAAAAGTGGTGATATACAGGTAATGAGTGCTGGTACAGGCATCTTGCATAGTGAGTTTAATGCAGACACAGAATTGGATGTTAAGCTTCTTCAAATTTGGCTTTTTCCCAATAAAAAGAATGTAACACCTCGGTATGATCAATTGCCAATTAGAGACCTTGAAGTGAAGAATGAATTTTATCATATCCTTTCTCCTAATGAAGAAGCTCAAGGTGTTTGGATACATCAGAATTCTTGGTTCAGTATGGGTGAGTTCAGTGAGCAAAAAACCATTGACTACAAATTAAATTCTAGCAAAAATGGGGTCTATGCTTTCATGATAGATGGAGCTGCTACTGTTGAGGGGCAGAAGTTAGAAAAGCGAGATGGGTTTGGGATTTGGGATACAGATTCGATTTCGATATCAGTTGAAAAAAAATCTAGGATATTATTGATGGAAGTTCCTATGGTAATTTGAAATAAGAATTTATAAGAAAATTTACACGTAAACTTTAGAAATTTAAGTTCTCTTGAATTACGAGTTGCTTGTACTTGATTTGCTAAGTTTACCACATGAAAAAAATGAAGATATTTTTATATGTGATCACTTCTGTTTTTATTGTTCTGAGTGTGTCACTTTATCTTTTTATGCAGACATCTGCAACAGATTACAATTTTGAAATTTCTTCATCTGACATCAGCAGTGATGTCAGAATCGTTTTCGATGATATGGCCGTACCGCATATTTATGCTGAGTCAGAAACAGACGCCATGTTTGCGCTCGGATATGTTCATGCTTCAGAGAGATTGTGGCAGATGGATTTACTCCGTCGTGCGGGTGGGGGTGAACTTTCTGAGATCTTTGGAGAGGACATGATTGAAAACGACAAGTATTTAAGAACCCTAGGTATGAGGAA
>CAJWPE010000080.1 GCA_913045625.1 uncultured Chloroflexota bacterium
TATTTTTTCCCTATTGTAGACGCACCAGGTGATGGCGTATTTACTTGGGCCCTTCTTTTTGTAACACTATTCCTCGCTTTTATATTAACCGGAATTATTGGTGTCATTGTTGATAGAGCAGTATATCGAGGTTTTAGATTAAAGGACACCAATCCTCAAGTGATGATGATTGCTTCTCTCGGAATTGCTTTAATTCTTCGCTCAATTTACTTCATGCGTTTTTCATCATCCAAACTTTTATTCAGACCTGATGCCGATTTTCAACACATTTCTAATAGATGGGAAATTCCAACTACCAAATTTCGTTTAAATCTAGGTGATAGATCAATCTCAGAAGGTAGAACCTATACAGAGTTTAATTGCGAGCAATCAACTAATTCTGAAACTGGAGAACTATTATTCGATACGAACGGTGAACCTATTATGCAACGGATAGTTACAGATGGATCGAAGCCACCATTGGAAATATATGATGTTGCTGTAGATTGTGCTTCGGTACTTACAACAAATTACCCGTATTACAAAGGAGTACTACCAGCTGTAGTTTTTTTATCGGTAGCACTCCTAGTGTTATTGCTGAATAAATCTAGATTAGGAATGAAGATGAGAGCAGTTGCAGACGACCCCAACTTAGCAGCCAGTAGTGGAATTAATGTGGAAAGAATTCATCTAACTAGTGCCTTTCTTTCAGCAGGAATTACTGGTTTAGGTGGCGCTATTTTTTCTGTTACTTTACTTTTCAATCCTACAACTGCCTTCTCACTATTACTCCCCTCTTTCGCTGTCATTGTACTCGGAACTATAGGTTCAGTTCAGGGGGCGATTTTTGCATCAATCTTAGTGGGTTTTGTCCGAGCAATATCTTCTCCTATTCTTGTAGGTGTAGGGTATCCTCTAGGGAGGTCCGGTTACTCTGCAATGGGCGCTGTCATGCCATATATTTTCCTAGTTGCGATCTTAATTATAATACCCAAGGGGATGGGGCATGCGTGGGAAAATTGGAAAATTGATAGGATTAGAAGGAGACAAGAAAAGCCATCTCCATCTCCGAATAAAAAATTAATAGCGGCCTTAGCATTTCTTCCAACAGGAATTTTTGGAACCCATCACCTCTGGTCTGGAAGATCAGACAAAGCTCAAAATTTTTCAATTATAGTATTTAGTTCATATATTTTTCACAAGTTTTCAAATTTTATTGTAAGAAACTCATTCGCAGATAAATCCTGTTCAGGATTATGTAAAGATTCAGAAGGTGTGGATTCTAATCTTCAATTATTAACGGGTAGAAAAGATGGGACCTTGACTTTAGAGGATTCTCCCTTTTATTCTGATATCGTTACTAGTACTGACGAGAATTGGCTAGAGTTGATTAGCACTGAGATACAACTAATGAATCTACTTTCAGAGTTTTCAGAAATTATTTGGCCTTGGATTCCAATATTGTTATGGATTGTTGCCGCATATGAAGGTTTTAATATTCTATCCAACGATGCCCTTTCGAATAAAGTTAACAGTTCAAAGAATAATTTTAACACGATTCCTAACCTATTGAAAGTTCTCAATAATTTAACATATAATATTAAGTCTTCAGTACTACAATTTTTCACTAAAATTAATAATTTGCATGCAAGTGTAGTGAAATCATTTAGAGCTTTAATTTCTAGAAAATATATTGTAGCCAGAAATGCCTTTTTCGAAACCATCAATAGATCATCAGATACTGATGACTCTATTTTGCACAGAATCAATATTAAAAATATGAACCAAATAAATCAATATAAATATCTTAGTCCTGCAATAAGGTTTTACGAGTTTATTATTTCGAAATTTAGCGACCCCTATGGTAGAGAAGGTCCTAGGGGCTCAAACATAGCTTTTTTTGGCTTTTTATCAATTATATTATTACTGGTTTGGTGGTTACCTATTTCGGTTAATTCTGATGTGTTTAACTGGTACAAATTATTTCAAGTTTCTAATATAACACAAAGCGTATGCATATTTATTTTAATGGCTTTTTCATTAAATTTACATACAGGATACACTGGTATGGTGAATTTTGGAGTAATTTTCTTTGTTGGTGTTGGTGCAATAACTGTTTGTGTTTTGACAGCCCCAACTGAAATGAATGGTTATGGGTGGGATATCTTACCTGCTTCAATATTTGCAATATTTCTTTCTGCAATGTTCGGCTGGAGTTTAGCATATCCAACCGCAAGACTTCGTACGGACTATTTTGCTATAGTAACTATTTCACTGGGTGAAATTCTGAGACTTTTATTAACCGCTGAACCATTATTGAGAACAGGACCTACAGCTTCTGCAATAGGTCTAGGTAGTTACCCTCTACCATTCAAGGAATGGTGGTTTTGTGGTTCTGGTGTGGATACTGGTATTGGATTAGAGTATATTAGTCCCGATAGCTGTAAATTAGCAACGCCAGAACTTGAGTCGCCAGCATTATTCGTAAGTGAAATATTAAATTTAGGCGAACCTGCACCATATTCTTTCCTTCTTGCAATTATTTGTTTGTCCACCGTCATATTAATCTGGTACCTATTAGAAACCATACTCTCATCGCCTTGGGGGCGAATATTAAAGGCAATTAGAGAAGATGAAGAAGTAGCTCAACACCATGGCCATAATGTCATAATGCACAAGGCTGCGAGTCTCTCTTTAGGTGCTGCTATTGCTGCTTTAGCAGGAGTACTATGGGCTTGGAAATTGACCGGGGTCGGGCCGTCATTCATGTCCCCCGCTTCTACGACATTCTTAGTTTGGGCGGCCTTTATTATTGGAGGTGCTACAAATAATAAAGGAATGATTATCGGTTCATTTGTGATTGTTTTAATGGAATTTGTTTTCAATGTTTTAGTTGTTGCAAATTCTCCGGATG
>CAJWPE010000081.1 GCA_913045625.1 uncultured Chloroflexota bacterium
GGATACGGATTTAACCATAATGATGCAAATTTAGTAATTTCTGTTTCTCTTTGATCAATCACAACTAATTTAGATTTGCCTGAGTCTATTGATTGTTTTATAGGTAAGGATAAAATGTTATGATTTTCAGTTATATTTGAAGAAACAACTAAATATGATTTTGAGTTTTTCAAATCTTGTATTGTATTTGAAGCTGATGAAAATCCTAATGTTTCAGTTAATTTATGTCTAAGTCCACTATCAAGATCCGCATTAGAAATGATATTATTTGATCCAACAACTTCAGATCCGAATTTTTTAGATAAATACATATCTTCGTTTGTAATACTAGAGTCAACAATCATTGCATAATTTTGTGGGTCAGTATTTTTAATTAATTCTGAAATAGATTCCATATTATTCTTAATTGTAGATTTAACTAAAATATTATTTTTACGCTCCATCGCATTTAATAGTTTTGATTTAGAATTAACAAAATCAAAACCAAATTTGCCTTTGAAACAGGTTTGCCCCTTATTTGAAGGCCCTGATAAATTACTTCCTATTCTGACTAGTTTTTCTCTCGCATTTGTTTCTAAGTCAACAGTACATCCGACTGGACAATAATTGCATATTGACTTGGTTTTAGATTCAGCTTTCTCCCATTTATAATCTCTCTCAACTATAGCTCCAGTTGGGCATACATCCAAACACGCTCCACAAAATTCACAGCCTGCATCAATCAGACTGTCTCCCATTGAAGTTCCAATGATAACTTTGCCAGCTCTCTCTGTTACAGTTAAAGCATTATCTACTCTTACTTCCGAGCAAACCCTAACACACCTTGCGCAAACTATACACAAATTCATATCCATATCCCATAAAGGGTCATCGTTTTTCACATGTTCGCCTCGATAGTTATAAGTCAAAGGACTATTCATTTCCATATCTAAGCTTCGAACAGTATCTTTAAGTTCGCATCTCTCATTTTTAGGACAAGTTATGCATCTGTCATTAACAGACACGTGTCTTAAACATATGTCACTTGGCCCACACAAATCAATTCTATGACATGTTAAACAACCATGAGGATGCTCTGACAAAAGTAACTCCATAATTCCTTTTCTCAAGTCAACCAACTCATCTGTTTGTGTATTGATTTTCATACCCTCGGCTACAGGAGTAGTACAAGATGCAGGAGCTCCTCTACCACCTTCTACTTCTACAACACACATCCTACAAGCACCATACGATTTCATTCCAGGGTAATAACATAAATAAGGAATATACATCCCTGCATCCATAGCTGCTTGTAATATATTTGTATTTTTATTTGCTTTAATTTTTTTACCGTCAATAGTTATATCAACAGTATCTATATTATTCTCTATCATTTACTACCTGCTTTAACTTGCCACGCATTTGGTCTAGTGTTAACTGGAAAAACTATATTTCTATCTTGGCAACTACCTGTAGGGCAATCTCCGCTCATACATTGTTCAAAATCTTTCTGAAAATGTTTCAAGGCTGAACTTATTGGATTATATCCAAGTTGGCCATGACCACACAACGATCCTGCTTGCATATTTTTACCAATTTTATTCATCAAAGCCAAGTCTTCAATTTTACCTTCTCCTCTTGAAATTTTTTCAACAATTTCAAGTAGATGAGTCATTCCTAATCTACAGGGAAAACATTTCCCACATGATTCATACTGGCAAAAAGCAACTAAAGATTTTGTCAAATCAACTGCACATGTTCTGTCATCAACAACAATAATACCACCTGATCCCAAAATCGCGCCTGCTTTAGCCATTTCATCAAAATCTATTTTTACCTTTAGACTATCTGAACCTAAAACTCCTCCTAGTGGTCCTCCAGTTTGTAGCATTTTCAATTTTCTTCCTTTTGGAATTCCTCCTCCCAATTTTTCAATCACATCTCCAATTGATAGTCCCATCTCGACTTCATACATTCCTGGGTTTGTTATGTCTCCTGAAAGGCATACAATAGCAGTTCCCGAACTGCTCTCTGTACCAGTTGATTTGAACCACTCACTCCCATTTCTTATTATTTCTGCAACATAAGATAATGATTTGACATTGTTAATTGTGCTTGGGTGTCCCCAAACTCCATAAGCCGCAGGAAACGGGGGTCTTGATCTAGGTCTTGAACTTTTCCCTTCGATTGATTCCATCAATGCAGTTTCTTCACCTGCCACATACGAATCTCCTGTAAGCGAAACTTCAATATCAAACGAAAATCCTGAGCCCAAAATGTTTTCTCCCAGCAATCCATTCTCGTAAGCTTGTTTAATTGCTTGTTCCGTGCGAACTATCGGGCCTTCATGTCCATGTCTTATAAAAACATATCCATTAGTGGAATTAGTTGCATACCCTGCAATTATCATTCCCTCTATCAAAGTAAATGGATCACTTTCTAATATCCCTTTATCATTAAATGCTCCAGGATCTCCTTCTTCACAATTACATAAAATATATTTTTTTCCCTTTGAATTTGCCATAAAACTCCATTTTACACCAGTAGGAAACGCCGCTCCTCCTCTCCCTCGTAATCCAGAGTTTTTCACTTCATTTATAACATCCCCAGAACTCATGGAATTTAATGCTTTGTTTAATCCCGAAAAGCCATCATTGGCTATATATTGATGAATGTCATTAAATGCTATATTTCCTGAATTTTTTAACGCTATTCTATTTTGATATTTCACGCCTGGAAGGTCAGAAAAATCAGGAATATTTTTTATAGATTTTTCACCTAAAGATCCGAGCAAGTTCTGTTTTATAATTTTATTATCGGTTATATAACTATCTACAGTCTTAATAACATTTTCTGGAG
>CAJWPE010000082.1 GCA_913045625.1 uncultured Chloroflexota bacterium
CTTTAATTTTTGTACCTCTTATTGCTTTGGTTATTTTTTGAGCAGTTTCTTTGTCTATCCCATTTTTAATGATAACTTGCTGCCTTAATGAATCACCTGTTGCTTTATCTGCAGTCTGAAAATCTAATGCTTTTTGATCTATTCCTCTTCGGATAAAGTTTGTTTGAATTAAATCATCAAGTTGGGATAATTTCATATTGTCATCTGCTGTAACTGTCATGGTGTGTTCAGACCTTTCGATGTTGCAATTAGAACCCTTGAAGTCAAATCTATTTTTAATTTCGCGTAAAACATTGTTGATCGCATTATCAACTTCCATTAAATCAGTATTTGAAACAACTTGGAAAGACGGCATCATTCCCCCCTTAATTAAATTAGATTCGAAATTATATTTACTGTACTAAATTTTACTAGTAGTATGTGTTATTGTATCTAGATTTTGTTTTGTTTTCAAAAAATAATATTAGTAAGGGTAATTATGGATGAGATATTAGAGATTAAACCGGAAAGAATAGAGAATGATTTCAAAATGTTAGAAACATTTACTGATCCCGAGGCGCCTTGGACAAGGCGAGCGTTTTCTTCACAAAATAAAAAAGCTAGGAAATGGTTAGCTGACCAGTTTAGGGCAGCAGGGTTAGATGTATATAATGATGCAGCTTCAAATCTTATCGGCAGACGCGGAGGAGATGGTGATCAAGTATTTATGATGGGATCACATTCCGACACAGTAATAGAGGGAGGTAGATTTGATGGTATAGTGGGGGTATTAGGAGCTCTTGAAATTGCTAGATGTCTTCAGGACTCAGATATAGAACTTTCACTACCTTTGGAAATCGTAGATTTTACTTGCGAAGAACCAACGGTCCCTATAAGTCCTGTAGGAAGTCGCATAATTGCAGGAGATATAACTCAAAAAGATTTAGAGGGAGTGATTACTCCATTTGGAGAAACAATCCATAAAGCAATAGATGACTTGGGAGGTGATTCTTCAAATATATCCAAGGCTAAAAGAGCCTTAGGGCAGATTGTTGGATATTTAGAATTACATATTGAACAAGGAGCAGTTTTAGAAAAAGAAGAATTAGCTGCAGGCATAGTTACTGCTATTGCTGGACCCTGCCGAGGAACTGTACAGTTTATAGGTCAACCAGAACATGCTGGGGCTACACCAATGCCAGATAGAAAAGATGCATTAGTTGCTGCTGCAGAACTAGTCATAGCTATTGAAAAAATTGTCACGACTACGGGCATGTCGGAAGAAAACGTAGGTACGGTGGGGTGGATGAATGTTAGTCCAAATATGATTAATGTTGTTCCTGGCCAAGTTGATATGAGTGTGGAAGTTAGAAGTACGGATTTAGAATCTTTGGTTCTAGTAAGAAAGTCTTTAGAGGAAGAAGTAGAAAAGATTTCAGAAAAGAGAAAAATAGAATCTAAACTAACATGGGATCATCTAGAAGATCCTGTACCCTTACCATTATTTATGCAAGATGTTGTGAAAAGTGCTTTCACAGATTTATCTATACCAATAAAATATTTACCAAGTCGCGCGTCGCATGATGCAGCGCGGATTGCACCCATTACTCCTGCAGGTATGGTTTTTATTCGGTGTTTAGAAGGCAAGAGTCATTGTCCAGAAGAATGGGCAAGTATGGATGATATAGTTTTAGGAATAAGACTATTAGGCCAATCGTTATTGAGATTAAATGAAAATTTCCTTAAGAATAAGAAAGGATAATAATTAATATGGCTAATACACTGGGAGAAAATAAAACTATTCTAATTAATGGTATTAACATTGGTTATGTAGATTGGGGAGGGGAAGGAAGAAATATAGTACTTTTGCATGGATTGCAAGATACTGCTAGAAATTGGGATCATATTGCAAAAGAGCTTTCAGAAAATTACCACGTCTTTGCAGTTGATGCTCGCGGTCATGGGAATAGTGATTGGGTCCCTGGTCAATACCAATTTGATAAATATGTTCAAGATGTAAAGGGATTTTTGGAAGCATTAGACTTAAAAGACGTCGTTTTGATTGGGCATTCTGCCGGTGGAAAATACGCTTTTACTCACACAGCAAATGATTCTTCTAGGGTTTCTGGTTTAGTAATTATTGACATGGATCCAGATGCTGTGAATCCTGGATCAGGAAATATGTTTGTTAGATATCGGGAAGAAAGTGATGAATGGGATGATTTGCAATCAGTTGTAGAACGATTACGATCTAGAGAACCAAAAACAAGTGAAGAAATATTAAATCATCTCGCTGAAATTATGACTAATCCTTTACCAAATGGTGGTCGAGTTTGGAAAAGAGATCGTCAAATAGTTTTAGAATATGAAAGACCAGAAGCATGGCATATTTTGCCAAAAATAGAGGTAGAAACTTTAATAATTAGGGGTAGTGAATCACCTCTATTACGTTTGGAAGTTGCACAAAAGATGAACGAAATTATTCCA
The DNA here is from genome assembly GCA_913045625.1 of uncultured Chloroflexota bacterium. Lineage (GTDB taxonomy): Bacteria > Chloroflexota > Dehalococcoidia > Lucifugimonadales > UBA826 > AG-426-M11. The sequence goes on from CAJWPE010000082.1 coordinate 2,467, forward strand.
AATTGTGATCTTGTTCAAATTTCTAATGGTGGACACTGGTGTCTAGATGAAAATCCGAAAGAGGTTATATTACATCTCGATAACTTTATTAATAGCTTAAGTTGATAGTTTATGAGATATATAGCTGGAATTATACTCATAGTTGTAGTGTTAATTTCAATTAATCGATTATTTTTTGGTGATGATATTGTTGGATATTCAATTGTTGAAGATTCTAGTGATAATGAAACTAAACTGTCTCCTACACCGATTTCAACTCTGATTGTAAAACCTACAGTTACTCTAATTCCTGGGGAATCTCCAACTTCGACTCCTATTTCTTTAGCCACAGAAACACCAG
>CAJWPE010000083.1 GCA_913045625.1 uncultured Chloroflexota bacterium
TATAAACATTACCAAAAACTGTATTATATATAAAATTTGAGACCTAGATTGAGTTTCATTCATTTGCTTCACATAGGAAATAGACTTATCACATTTACCTTCAAGTATCTTATTTGGATCCCAAGAATCACATTCAGACAATTTTTCAATTTTAGAAAATTCAATAACTTCATCAAAATTTGAGATATTTGATGGCGGAATTGTTGAAATTCCTTGATATTTCCAATTTTTATATTCTTTTTCATTATTTCTTTCTATGTAGAACATTCCGATACCTAAAATAACGGAAAATAATAGCAATAGTGTGATTATTCTTAGTGGCTTAATATTTGATTCGAATTTATATGCTGTAAAAAAAGTTTTTCTAGCATCATCCAATTTTTTTTGATTTCCAAATATTTTAGATAACAAACTAGTTTTTTGAAGAGGATCACTTTTTGAATCTGAATAATTAGAAAATGATTTAGGTTTAGCAAATTTTTTTTGTTTTTCTTTAGACAAATGATATTATCCTACCAGTTTCGAACATCAACAAAGCGACCCTCAATAGCTGCAGCTGCTGCCATTTCAGGACTTACTAAATGGGTTCTTCCACCTTTTCCTTGCCTACCTTCAAAATTTCTATTTGAAGTAGATGCGCATCTTTCACCTGGAGCAATTATATCTGGATTCATACCAAGACACATAGAACAACCTGATTCTCTCCACTCAAAACCGGCTGATTTAAAAATTTCATCTAATCCTTCTTTTTCAGCCTGAATTTTTGTTAAAGTAGACCCAGGCATTACCTGAGCCCTAACATTTGAATTTACCTTTTTACCTTCAATAATTTTGGCTGCATTTCTTAGATCTGTAATTCTAGCATTTGTACAAGATCCAATGAAAACTCGGTCCAAATGAATATCTTCAATTCTAGTTCCAGGTTTCAATCCCATGTATTCCAAAGCGTTTGCACAAGACTGGGAATCTAGGGAGATTTCAAAATCTTCAGGTGATGGTATTTTTGCAGAAACAGGAAGAACTTGAGAAGGATTTGTCCCCCATGAAACAAATGGCTCTAAATCATCACAATCAACTTCAACATATGAGTCAAATTTAGCATCCTTATCTGTACGAAGTTTCTCCCATTCTAATATTGCTTTATCCCATTCAGAACCCTTGGGGACTTTATTTCTGCCATTCATCCATTCAAATGTAGTTTGATCAGGTGCAATCATACCAGCTCTTGCTCCTCCTTCAATTGACATATTACAAATTGTCATTCGACCTTCCATATTTAGATTTCTTATTGCTTCTCCTGTATATTCCATTACATATCCAGTACCACCTGCTGTTCCTATTTGACCAATAAGTTTTAAGACCATATCTTTTGCAGTAACACCTTTTGAAAGAGTTCCCTTAAATTCAACTTTCATAGTTTTCGGTTTTCTTTGACGTAATGTTTGGGTAGCTAAAACGTGCTCTACCTCAGAAGTTCCTATACCAAAAGCTAACGCCCCAAAAGCACCATGAGTTGACGTATGAGAATCTCCACATACTATAGTCATACCAGGTTGAGTGTAACCTTGTTCTGGTCCAATAACATGAACAATTCCTTGTTCTTTATCCCATACATCAAATAAAGTTATGTCATTTGATTTACAATTTTCTCTGATTGTTTCAACTTGTTTTCTAGCAATTTCATCTTTGATAACTTCAGTTCTAGTATCATCAGTTGTAATATTATGGTCAACAGTTGCAATTGTAAGTTCTGGCCTTCGAACTTTTCTATTGTTTAGTCTTAGGCTCTCAAATGCTTGTGGTGAAGTAACCTCATGAACTAAATGAAGATCAATATATAAAATTTCTGGTTGATCTTTAGGTTCAGCAACTATATGTTTTTGCCAAATTTTTTCAAACATTGTTAGATTATTAGACATTTAACTCTCCTCTTAAATCTCTTATATTTCTATTTCTATAATCAATTAACAGATTTAATTATAAGATATCTATTAATTGCATTTACATACGCTTTTGCACTTGCAAGTATTATATCCGTATCAGAACCTTGACCAGTGTAAATCGTACCATCTTTTTCAATTCTTATTGTAACTTCTCCCAATGCATCTATGCCTTCAGTGACTGAAGAAACAGAATATTCAGTAAGATTTACATCCATTTTAGTTAGATCATCTATAGTATTGCAAACAGCATCAACAGGACCAGTTCCTGTTTTAGAACTTTTCACTGTTTTACCACTTGGTAATTCCAAAGTTATATTAGCAATAGGATCTCTTTTATTCCCGCAAATAACATCTAGATCTATTACTTTGAAATTTTCAGTAGTATCAAGTTCTCTATGAAACTCACTCATTAGAGACTCTAGATCTTTATCTGTAATTTCTCTTTTTTGATCTGCTAAATTTTTAAAATTATTAAACACATCTAGCAATTCATCATCACTAAGTTTAAAGCCTAAATGTTCTAGCCTTGATTTCAAACCAGCTCTTCCTGAAAGTTTACTAAGTACAATTGCATCACCTTTCCAACCAACTTCTTCAGGATGCATAATTTCAAAAGTTGTCCTTTCTTTTAAGAAAGCATCTTGATGTATTCCTGATGAATGCCTGAAAGCATTCTGACCAGTTATAGCTTTATTGAATTGGATAGGGAATCCAAATATATTTGAAATCAGCCTACTTGAAGGACCAATTTCCGGTGTATTAATATCTGTCTCAATTCCATAATGATCTTGCCTAGTCTTAACAGCCATGATAACTTCTTCAAGAGCTGCATTACCAGCTCTTTCACC
>CAJWPE010000084.1 GCA_913045625.1 uncultured Chloroflexota bacterium
CGTATGATTCGTATTTGACTTCAAATGTTCCATCTTCATGTGGATTATCTCTATTAACAAATCCTCTATCACTCACATAACCCATTACTCCATCAATTGTTCCTTGATAACCGCAAATGTAGATTCTAGTATTTTCAGGGGTTACTTTTTCTCCAACTAATTCATCTAATGGAGAAACTCCTTGTGCATTTGCTTTGAAAAATGATTCAACTCTTCCTACGTGACCATTCCACGATCTGTTATACTGTTCTTTAGGTCTACTAATTGCAGATCTGTAAATGAAATTCCATTTATCCAGTCCTCGTTCTTTACTTTCATTTTCAAAGTCAGTTAAAAGACGTTTGTAGCTTAGTTCATCAACATAACTTGCACCATGCAAGACTACAAGTTGTCTTTTATCATTAGTATCATGAAAATGATGTGCAAAAGCAATGAATGGTGCAAGACCAGTTCCACCACCAACACAAACAACTCGTCTATTATCAGGTTGTCCATCAGAATATTTGTCTTCAATTAACAAGTCTTCACCGGTAGGATCACCAAGTAATACCTCATCTCCAACACTCAAATAGAATAATTCAGTAGTGACACGACCAGGTAATGGTTTTCTAACCCATCTAATTACAAATTCAAAATAATCTCGATTTTCAGCATGGGATGCAATGGAATATGCACGTTTAACAATTTTATTTTCAGCAGCTACTGGAAGTCCAATAGTTAGAAATTGACCAGTTTCATATTTTGGCATTCCATTTATAGGGACTAAGCGGATAATGACTAGATCTTCTTTTAATAATTCAGTATAGATGATCTTTGCTTTTGTATCAGCCATGTGAGAAAAGTTTCTTGAATTGGATAAATGTATTTCTCTTCAAAATTTGACAGTATTCCTTATATTTAGAAAATGATCCAGCAAAAATTGACGACATGGCAAAAATAACATGCAGAGATTATGGATTTGACTGCCCATATGTAATAGAAGGCGAAGTTGAACATGTGATTGGAGAATATCAAAAGCATAGTAATGATGAACATGGAATTGAGTATTCTGTAGAGGCATTAACTCAAGTAATTTTAAGACAACAGGGTTAGAAAAAATTAAATTCTTTTCATTGAAGCAGACAAGATTGGCAATTCTTTATCAATAATTTTTTCAATAGCAGGCACTATTCCGGCTCTGAGTTTTGCATTTTCTTCATAAATTTCTGCAACTTGATCTCTAAATAATAATTTGATTCCAGGTAACTCCATAATTGTTTCTTCTACAGCTCTTGGTTCAGAGATATCTAGAAGTAGGGTACCTTTTTTCTTTTCTTGCATTACTAGTTTAATTCGTTCAAGATCAATTAAGAAGTAATCAGCGGTAGTTGCAACTATAATAATATCGAATTTATCAAATCCCGACAATGCATCTGCAAATTCCATTGGAGTTCCTCCTAAAATTTGAGAGAAGTTTGTAGCGCGGTCAATAGTTTTACTAGTTACTTGGAAAGGAATTTGCTTTTGACTTAATGTTTTTGCAACCATGGCAGCAGATTCACCAGTACCAATGAGTAATACCTTCTTTTTTGCATCCAATCCAACCTTGTCTTCTATTAGATTTAATGCTACATCACCCAATGATAGAACTTCTTTATGGATTTCAGTTGAATCTCTGATGGAATTAGTGAGTCTAATTACACTGTCAAATAATTTATTAAGAATTTTTCCAGATGCACCAGATTTTTTTGAGTCTTCTAGAGATTTTTTAATTTCTTCATAAACTTCTTGCTTACCTACAACTACAGAATCTAATCCACAAGCTAATCTTAATAGATGAAGGTAAACATCATCATCTTTGAAAACTTCTAGTGTTTGATCAAAATGATCAATATCAATTTGCTCTATGCTAGAATTATTTTGCCAAGTTTCTTTCATTTGATTAATTATCAAACCTTTTCCTTCAGGTCTTCGTGCATCAGTAGAATCATCAGTTTCAAGATTACTAACAGTAAAAATTTCAACTCTACTTGATGTTTGAATAATAATACATTCCTCAACACCTGGAATTTTTTTGAAAGCTTCAGATGCAACATTTACATCCTTAAATGCAAATCTAGCAAGAGAATGTAGAGGAACGTTTTTGAAAGTAACTCTTGCATTTAAAACATCAAATTTAACTTCACTCATTCAAATCAATCTCTTAGTTTTTCTCTTCCACCTTTAGCAGTTCTAAAAACATTCATTCCAAGGTAATAATTTTCATGTAAGGAATCAAGATATCTAAGATCTTGTTCAACTTTTTCAATATCATCAGATAATGATTCAGGATCATTTCTAAGACGTTCCAATTTTGCTTGTAATTCGTCGCCAAGAACAGTAATTCCAGTTTCATAATTGGAAGTTCCACCATAACGTTCATCTAAAATGTTTTGAGGATCATATGTAGGAGTAGTATCTTCATAATTCAGAGCTTTTCTTGTAATGTCATCTTTTTCATCTTCAGATAAGATTGGTTTTGGGAATCTATCTTCTTTATCTAAGAAAAATTCTGGTTCACCCATTTCTCTTCTAAATATAATCTCAGTTTTTCGTTTGTTAGAAAAATCTGGACCTTTTGGTGCATCAGCCTTTACTTCTTCTGCAATTGCTTTGAATTCATCTTCAGCGGCTTTTGCTGCAGCTTCTTTCAATTCTTTAGCTTTTGCAATTGCTTTTTCTGCTG
>CAJWPE010000085.1 GCA_913045625.1 uncultured Chloroflexota bacterium
CAGGAGAACGGTTTATGGAAAGATATGCCCCTAATGCAAAAGATCTAGCTTCTAGAGATGTAGTGGCTAGAGCAATGACCGTTGAAATTCATGAAGGAAGAGGCGTAGGAAAAGATGCTGATCATATTTTTCTTCATTTAGAACATTTGGATTCAAGTGTAATTAATGAAAGGTTGCCAGGTATAAAAGAAACAGCAAGGATTTTTGCGGGTGTTGATGTAACAAGTGAACCTATTCCTGTTTTACCTACTTGTCATTATAATATGGGAGGAATTCCGTCTAAACATACAGGTGAGGTTTTGACTGGTAAAGGTGATAATCAAGAAACTGTTCCTGGTTTATGTGCAGTTGGAGAAGCTGCATGTGTTTCTGTCCATGGTGCAAATCGTTTAGGTTCAAACTCTTTACTTGATTTAGTAGTTTTTGGTAGGGCTACAGGCATACATTTGGGCGATAAACTTATACCTGGAGCAACTCAAAAACCTGCTTCTAAAAATACAGGTGAAGAAGCTTTAGAAAGATTAGATGAAGTAAGATACTCTAAAGGTAAAGCCCAAACCTCAGATATTCGTTTAGAAATGCAGAGAGCAATGCAAGAAAATTGTGCTGTATTTAGAACAGGAGAAATTTTAGATGAAGGTATGAAAAGAATTAATAATGTATGGAAAGAATTTAAAAACACTTCTCTCACAGATAAATCTATGATTTGGAATACGGACTTATTAGAGTCTTTAGAGCTAAAAAACTTGTTAGAGCAAGCAGTAGTAACAATGGCGTCCGCTAGAAATAGAAAAGAAAGTAGAGGTGCGCATGCAAGAGAAGATTTCCCTGACCGTGATGATGAAAACTGGTTATTTCATAGCTTGGCTTGGGAAAAAGATGGAGAAGTTAAATTGGGAAGTAGGAAAGTTACTTTAAACTCTCTTACAAACGACGTGCAAAGTTTTCCTCCTAAGGCTAGGGTATATTAAAATGGTTCAATTAAACCTTCCAAAAAACTCAAAAATTTCAAAAGGAAACCTTTTTTCATTAGAGGAAGATGTTTCAGGAAAGAAAACATTTAAAATATATAGGTACGACCCTGAGACAAAAGAAAACCCAAGAATAGATACTTTTGAAATTGATTTAGATAAGTGTGGTCCTATGGTTTTAGATGCCTTAATTTATATAAAAAATAAAGTAGATCCAAGCCTTACATTCCGACGCTCCTGTAGAGAAGGTGTTTGTGGATCATGCTCTATGAATATAGATGGAACTAATACCTTAGCTTGTACAAAAAATATAAATGATGTTTCAGGAGCAGTTAAAATTTATCCTTTACCTCACATGGAGGTTATAAAAGATTTGGTGCCAGATCTATCTGTGGCTTATAAGCAATATGCATCCGTAGAGCCATGGCTAAAAAGTGAAGCTGTAACAGAAGACGGGTTAGAAAGAAGGCAAAGTCCTGAGGAAAGAAAAGAGTTAGATGGAGCATATGAATGTATATTGTGTTTCTGTTGTTCTACTAGTTGTCCATCATATTGGTGGAATGGAGATGAATATTTAGGACCAGCTGCTTTACTACAAGCATATAGATGGATTGCAGACACAAGAGATGAAGCAACAGATGAACGTTTAGATGCGTTAGAAGATTCCTTCAAATTATATAGATGTCATACTATTATGAATTGTACTAAAACATGCCCGAAAGGCCTTAACCCAGCTAAAGCCATTTCAAAAATTAAAAAAGCAATTTATGAAAGAGCTTAACATAAACATTTATTTATAGTAAGTCTGTCTATAATGATGTGGTTATATATAATTTTAGGGTTAATAATTTTAGTAACCTCTGGTGACTTCCTTGTAAGAGGTGCAGTTAATCTATCAAATATCTTTAAAATTTCACCTTATATCATAGCTGGAACACTTGTTGCATTTGGGACTTCAGCTCCAGAGTTATTTGTTTCAGGGATAGCAAGTTATTCTGGGAACCCTGGTGCTGCCATTGGTAATATTTTAGGTTCTAATATTGCAAATGTATTTTTAGCGTTAGGTATAACCGCAATTATTGCTAATATTTCTCCTCCAAAAAATAATTTTCAAATGGATATTAAAGTATTAGTAGCTAGCTCTATTATTTTAGTAATCTTATTCCTTAATATACCATTTCTATACTGGTGGGTCGGTTTAATATTGATATTAAGTCTTTTTTTCTGGGACCAATGGATAATATTGTCTATGTTCTTTCAGATACAGAAACACGTCAGTGTTGTGTGATTGATCCCGCATGGGATGTCCCTCAACTAATTCAGACTATTCAGAACAATCAGTTAACCTTAACATGTATTTTATTGACCCATGGTCATCATGATCATGTAAATGGATTGTCTGAATTATTGGCATATTCGTCTGTACCCGTTTATTTATCTTACTTAGAAACAGATCATTTAATACCAAAAATGCCTGATTCTTGTGTTCCGTTAAATTTGATTGATACAGGTCATAATATTAAATTAGGAAACATCTCCATAACGGCATATACAACACCAGGCCACACACCCGGTGGACTTTGTTATCAGATCGAGACCCATTTATTTACAGGTGATACCGTCTTTGTTGATGGTTGTGGTCGATGTGATTTGCAAAGTAGTGATGTGGATCAGATGTATGATAGCTTACAATGGATTAAG
>CAJWPE010000086.1 GCA_913045625.1 uncultured Chloroflexota bacterium
CAATGATGGTGTTCTTGATCATTGCCAATCTCATTTCCACAACTTCGTCCTGATCCTTTGGCTCGCCATCCTCTGGCTGCTCGTGGTAGACTTGAGATGTGGATTGGCACTCCAGCAACTGCGGCAAGAAACCATGGGAGGGAGCACTTCAGAATTCTGCTGCTCCACCAAGCAAGATTAAGGGGCAGACTTCTGCTCAACTGCGGGCATATTCCAGAAACACTGAAATATAGTCGGCGTGGGTACAGGTGTGGCACCGGATCTGACGGGGGAAGGTGCAGTTGCAGTGTCTTCGTTTGTTCAGCTGAGCCCGTCTCCACCATCTTGATCTTCCCCTGCGTTTTTTTCGGAAGAAGTGGCTTGAACATCTTCCAAATGGCTGAGAAAAGCCGGAGCGTTTGGATTAGGTGAGGTAGGCGAACCTCACGTAAAGATCATTGAAAAATTATCAGACATGCTTAAAAAAGACGCTTCGATTTACGTGCGCTCAGTAGCGGCATGTGCTCTTGGTTCTCTATCGAGAAGACTGACAAACTCTAAAGAAAAAGAAGAAATGCTGTCTCTGATTATTAATGCACTTAGCACTAGCTTACGACTAGAGGAAAATCGCCTCAGCATGGATCGCGCTCAGGAACGAGACATCAAATTTGTCCGTCCTACCGACGAGTGTGATGTCTGCGAGGGCATCGGGATCAATTACGGTTACGAGCGTTTTTCAAAAGTGCGCTCAGCGGTAAGAGAAAGCGCACTGTGGTCTTTGGTGGTTGTGTGCAGTCAGTCAATCAGAATTAATGAGGATCATTTTGAGTCCTTATCTAATTTGTTAGGGCAGGTCATTACCGACGACGAGAATATTTTTTCTGTTGGATTAATTGCAATTAGTTTGTTGGTTTTAACTGTCCAATTTTTTAGAAGTTCATTTCTTCCATCTGAAACTGTTATACTGTATTTCCCAAAAACTGAATCAAATGGAATATTTATTGAATCTAATAGTTTCCATACACCTGCACCATCCACTTTAGCTGTTCTGGTGTACAGTACATTATCTTCAGGAGTAATGATTTTGGCTGTAATGGTAGTTCCTGGTAATCCTGTCCCTGAAATATTTAACTTATCACCTGTTTTAACGACGTTATCGATCCCACTTATCGAAAGTTTCATCTTTTCTGATTCTACAATTCTATTATCCGCAGTTCCTAATCTTAAACTAATTACTTTTTCATCCCCTTGTTTATTTTTAATTTTAAAATCTACTCTTTCTTTTATATCTTCATTAGGAATTTTCATTGTTGTTATGAAAAAACCATTTTGATCAGTTTCAAAACTTCCAATTTTTTTAGTATCTATATAAAAATCAAATATTTGAGATATTCCAAATGAATCTCCTGTAATTCTTATGGTTGAACCGACATTTGGTTTATCTGGAATTATCCTAAAAATTGACTCTGAAAAAATATCTCCATCCGTAGTTAAGATATTTTCATCTACATTAATTTCTGGATTTTGTTTAGTTGTTGATATTTCTGTAGGTATCATTGCACCTACAGATATTGTATTGTTTTCTTGATCTAATCCTTTCCAATTAATAATTGGATTTGGTTTATCTGTCTTGATACCAAACTTCACTGATTCACCCACTTTAATCAAGTCTGTTGATGTAAAAATTAATACTCCTTGTGGATTTTTCTCCCCTATCCACCCTTGTTCTGTTTTAAATGCTTCAAAATCAAATTCTTCAGTTAACCAAATTCTAAAAGTTTCTACATCTTGTTTTGAATCATTTGTTACTGTGATAATTGTGGTCTTATCTACACCTACTGAACTAACAAAAATCTCTTCTGCGTACGAATTAATTGGAATTGAAATTAGGGATATTGAAAATATAACAATTATTGAAAGTAATGCCTCTTTGTTTGAGAATCTACTCATACAATTCAAACTCCATATCTATCAATTAAACCTTAAATCATTTTTCTTCTTGTTTTATTTCTAAATTTGGTGTTTTTCATGAGTAATCTTCTTAAATCTTAATTTTTTGGCTTTTGAAATTTATCTAGATCTGGTTTAGTTGATGTATTTTGGTATTGTCTTATTCTTTCAGCAATTAATCTGTATAGTGACCTGAACTGATCTTTTGTTTTGTCTGATAAGAAATTTGTCTCTTCTAATGTAATTTTTTCACAAATATACCTAGTAATTTCTTCATTGTTAAATTCTCCCCAATCATCCTCACTGTGTTCTTGCCATACTCTTTTTAATTTCTCTAGAATTCCTTTGGTATCCTTAGAATCTATACTTTCCGGCGTCAGATTTGAATATCCTTCTTGTCTTAATTTTATTTCATATGTTTGATTTACTGCATGTAAATAATCTTCAATTACAACATAATCTTCTATGGATTCTATTTTTTTACCTTCTCTTTCAAAAAATATTGTTTGAATTGCTGAAAACTGATTTGATTCTAATTGTGCTGAAATTTGTTTAGATTCTTCCGTATTATCTAATAAAACAAATGTTTTGTAACCGTGATTTCTATAAAAAATTGCTAAAGGTAATACTGCATTTTTATTATATGCTGCAATTACATTCAGCGGATTCATTGAAATATTTGG
>CAJWPE010000087.1 GCA_913045625.1 uncultured Chloroflexota bacterium
AGAAAATCAGGTCGATCTTTATTGAGATTATAACTAATAGTTTCAGAAGCTTTTAAGTCTGCAGAAGAAACAAAATCATTTTTATCTTTTTTAGATATTTGGAGTTTTTCCAATTCACCAAAATCTCTCACAAGTCCTTTTGCTGCATTACGGCATGCTTTTTCCATTACAACAATGACAGGAGGGATTATAGACATAAAAAAATTATTTTGATTTTTCTATGTATGTTAGTTCTTTAGTATGAATTTTAATTTTGTCACCAGTCTCTATATGTGGAGGGACTGTAACTCTAATACCATTTGTCAAGACTGCGGGCTTATAGGAAGAGGAAGCTGTTTGACCTTTTACTACTGCCTCTGTTTCCAATATTTCGAATACTAAATTTTCGGGTGGGTTGACATTCGCAGGTTTCTCATCATAAAACTCTATTGAAACTTCCATTCCGTCTTCCAGAAATTTTGCTGTTTCTGCATTTACCTGATCACTATTTAAGATAATTTGTTCATATGTTTGATTATTCATAAAAGTAAAGTCTTCACCACTTCGAAATAAAAACTGATGAGGAATTTCTTCAGCACGTACTTTTTCTATAGACTCTGAACTTCTAAATCTATCATTTGACTTGGATTGAGTATTGATATTCTTTAATTCTGCCTGAATATAGGCACCCCCTTTACCTGGCTGGGTATGAGATAGCTTAGTGACTTTCCATAATCCATTGTTGTGTTGGATTATATTTCCAATTTTCAGATCAATCGCATTTACTTTCATTTAGATTTATAAATTTGTATCATCTTATCAAGAAGAGCTAATGAGTCTTCACGTTTTCGCTGAAAACAATTTCTACCAATAATCGATCCATTTCCACCACCTGCATGAATGGCTTTAATTTCATCCATTAGCGCACTATCGTTTTTGGCATCACCACCTGAAAAAACAACTAATCTTTTTCCTTCAAAAACTACTTTTTTAATGTGAGCAACCCGATCTTTAAGTGAACCAATCTCTATTTTATTATTTTCAAAAGCAGCTTTAGTTGGATCTTCTTCAAGAAAATCACTAGGAAGTTTTACTTTAATAATATTAGCTCCCAATAGAGCTGACATATGAGCAGCATAAGAAATTATATTCATTGCTGTCTCACCTTTTTTGCTAATATTTGATCCACGCGCATATGCCCAAAGAACAACCGCTAGACCCTTTGCTTTTGCCTCAAGGCTTAGTTCCCTATATTCTTCCATTAAGGAGAAATTATGATCTGAACCAGGGTAGATGGTAAATCCTATCGCAGCACAACCTAATTTGAGTGCATCATCAATACTACCTGTAACTGCTTGATCGAGAGAGGTAGCGAGAGTATTAGAGCTATTAATTTTTAAAATTGTTGGTATCTGTCCATGAAAGCTATCTGAACTGGTTTGTAATAAACCCAAAGGAGCTGCATAAGCTGAGAGACCTGCATCAATAGCTAATTGATGATGATAATTAGGATCATAGGCTGGAGGGTTAATTGCAAAGCTTCGATCTGGACCATGCTCGAACCCTTGATCAACTGGAAGAATGATCATTCGACCAGTGCCACCTAATTTTCCTTGACCTAACATTCGCATTAAATTGGAACGCACGCCTACATTCTCATGTGTGTAGTGAGAAATAATTTTTTTTGTAGTTGATGTTACTTTCATATCTTCTCCTATAATTTACAAACCTGTTGCGAAGTCTCAAGCATTCTATTGGAAAATCCCCACTCATTATCATACCAAGTAAGAATTCTTCCAAAAGTATCGGAAACTGTGGTTGTTTCGGTCAAATCTAAAATAGAACTACGAGAGTCATGGTTATAATCGCTAGAAACCTTTGGATCTGTATCTACGCCTAATATTCCTTTTAAAGGACCATTAGCATATTCTTTAAATTTAGCATTCAAAGTATCAACGGATATAGGTTTTTTAGTGTTAAATTTAAAATCCACCAAAGAGACGTTTGGAGTAGGAACACGAATTGCAGTGCCATCTAGTTTTCCTTTAAGATGAGGTAAAACTAAACCCACTGCTTTTGCAGCACCTGTGCTTGTGGGAATAATGTTACTAGCGGCTGCTCGCGCTCTTCTTAAATCTTTATGAAATGTATCGACTGTGCTTTGATCACCTGTATAAGAATGAATAGTAGTCATGTAACCATTTTCAATACCAAATTCTTTATCAACTACATAAGCTACAGGAGAAAGACAATTTGTAGTACAGGATGCATTTGAAATTACTACATGGTCATTATTTAAATCTTGATGATTGACACCCTGCACAACAGTAAAGTCAGCATTTGTACAAGGGGCAGAAACGATTACTTTGTTCGCACCACTTTCAATATGACTCATTGCTTTTTCTTTTGATGCAAATACGCCCGTACATTCTAAGATAATATCAACTCCTTTATCACCCCATTTGAGATCAACGGGATTGCGCTCTGAGGTTACAATGATCTCATTATCACCAATTGAGAATTTATCTTCTGCTGCTTTGTTGATTTCTTGGTTTAATGCACCATGGACACTGTCATATTTTAA
>CAJWPE010000088.1 GCA_913045625.1 uncultured Chloroflexota bacterium
TGCAGATATACGTGATCTGACAGAAAAAATTCATTACACACCTGGAGAAGCAAAATATAAGGTGTATATAATTGATGAAGTGCATATGCTAACCCAAGAGGCTTTTAATGCTCTACTTAAAACTTTAGAAGAACCACCTAATCATGCTGTTTTAATTCTTGCGACAACAGATGTGCAAAAGCTTCCTCTAACAATAATTTCTCGTTGCCAAAGATTCGACTTTAGAAGAATTGCAAATGATCAAATAGCAAATAAATTAGCACAATTATCTGATAGTGAAAATGTAAATGTAGATTATGAAGCATTAAAAATTATAGCTAATCATTCTACAGGTAGTTTGAGAGATGCAGAAAATATTCTCGAGCAAGCAATTGTCTCATTTGTTGACAATATCTCTATCGACAATATCAAAGAAATGTTGAAGATTGGAGGGGATGATTTAACTCAAAAATTACTAGAATTGGTCATTAAAAAAGACTTAACCTCGTCCATTCAAGAACTTAATCAAATGATTTTAGATGGGATTGATGTAAGGCAAATTCATTCTAGTTTGTTAGATTCAGTTAGATATCTAATGCTTATCAAATCTGATGCTTTAAATCAAAATCAAATTAGTGAGCAACTAAGAAATGCTCTTAATGATTTGAAAGAACAAATAGATTTGTCAGAATTACTTTTTATATCTAAGACGCTATCAAAAATTGATTTCCAAGGGTTTCAAGTTCAAAATTTGGCCTTGGAAATGGCTTTGATAGAAATCAGTTTGGGTCAACCTCAAAAAACAGAAATAGTAGAAAATCAAAAATCCAATCATGTTACACCTACTAGAAATCAAGTTACTCAAAATTTTCAGTCTAACCAAGTTCCAGTTAAAAATACCTCCACAACTTCAGGACCAAAAAATACTACACAAAAAACTACAGAGATATCTCAGAAAAACCCAACTCAAGATACAGTAAAGAGAGAAGGCGAGTCTGGTAAATTAGATTCTGAGTGGAATAATTTGTTAAGAGAATTGAGGTTAACTGGAAAAAGATTTAAATTTGGGGCTTTACTTAGAGGTGCTAAAACCAAAGAGATTATAGATGAAACTTTAGTGCTCACTTATTCACATTCATCAAATGTTGATAGATTTAATAGTGAACTTGAAGATCCTGTAGTTAAATCAGAAATGTTAAATATTATCCACAAAACTTTAAATAAAGAGTATGCTGTTGAGGTTAGACTGGATGGTCAATCATCAAATGAAAAAACTTCAAAAAAGTCGGGATCTAATAGTAATTTAGTTAAATCAGCTCAAGCAATGGGAGCTTTAATTGTTGAAGAAAGAGAGAAAAACACATGATGAATAAAAATATGATGAAACAAGCTCAAGAGCTACAAAAACAAATGATGAAGATGCAAGAAGAAATTGAATCTACTAAGATAGAACATTCTTCTGGCGGTGGAGTTGTTAAAGTTGTTGTAACTGGGAAAATGGTAATTGAATCTATAGAAATTGATCCCGATGCTATTGATCCTGAAGATGTAGAAATGTTACAAGATTTGATAATTTCTGCTGTAAATGGTGCTTTAGAAAAAGCTCAACAATTGGCTTCTTCTAAAATGGGTTCAATTACTGGAGGATTGAATATCCCCGGACTTTCATAATAAGGAAAACAATGGATTACAGTGGAGCTACTCCTCAAGTTCAAAGATTAATTGATGAATTTGGCCGGTTACCTGGCATCGGTCCAAAATCCGCACAGCGATTGGCATATTATTTAATTAAAATGCCAGAAGAAATTTCACTTAACTTAGCAGAATCAATTTTGTCTGTGAAAAATTCGATTGTTTTATGCTCAATTTGTTTTCATATTACTGATACTGACCCATGTAATTTATGCTCAAATTCATATAGAGATCAAACAACAATATGTGTTGTTCAGCAACCACTAGATTTAATTGCGTTGGAAAAATCAGGCTCTTATAAGGGTAAATATCATGTTTTGCATGGTGCGATTTCTCCTATTAATGGTATTGGTCCTGACAATTTAAAGATTAAAGAATTGTTTTTAAGATTAAAAAATGAAGATATTGATGAAGTGATTTTAGCCACTAACTTAGATGTTGAAGGAGAGGCTACTGCTATGTATATCAATAATTTATTAGCATCTACTGGAATCAAAATTACTATTCCAGCAAGAGGATTGTCTGTAGGTGGAGACTTACAATATGCAGATGAAGCTACTTTAGGTAGAGCAATTCAGGGTCGACAAGGTATTTAATGGTTTCAAATAAAACCTATGTGACTGAGGCTCTGATACTCAATCATCGAGATTTTGGTGAAACAGATTTGTTAATAACGTTATTTACTAAATTATTTGGCAAAGTTCCTGTTGTTGCTAGAAGAGCTAAGATGCCAAACTCTAAATTCAGTAGTGGTGTTCAGTTATTGAATAGA
>CAJWPE010000089.1 GCA_913045625.1 uncultured Chloroflexota bacterium
TAACACTTGGAGGTCAATATTCTTTATATAAATCTAATCCTATTTATTTATCTAAATTAAATTATAATAGATTTAAATCTGAGATAAATTCACTTTACGAAAGTACATTAGATTTTTTTGTTAAGAAAAATTTAATGTATAACGATATTGATTTAGTACAATTATGTTGTATGGTTGATGCTAATGCGAAAGAATTGATATATGTTGATGGAGATAATCTTATTGGTGCTTTATCAAAGAAAGATTATCACAAAATTTGTGCAGTGAGTATGAATATATTTCAAAAGTATGCCAATATGCTTCCAGAACTTATTTCTGATACATATCAACACGCAAAAAGAAAACAGATTTATTGGATAGTTAAAATTCAACAAAAAGATATGCTTGATACTCTTCATAGATTAGGTTTAATTAACCAAGTATCATTTTATACATTAATTTATCAGACTCAGTCTAGAATATATGAAAGTTCAACTTCCAAAGTAGAAATGGCAATAGGATTATGAAATTAGTATCTAATTATTTAAGGGGACCTGCATGAAACCAGACGCAGAAATTGATGACCTACATAGTTTTTTAGATGTTCTCCCATCTCAAATTCGTGAGAGCCTTCTGCAAAGTAATAGTCTAAACTCTCTTATTGAAGTAGTTTTAGATTTAGGTCGTAAACCGCAAGTAAGATTTGTAGATCGTGATGAAGAAATGGATTTAGATATTATTTCATTTTCTGATTTAGATTTATTGACTGAAAAAATTGGTAAATTTGGAAATGATAACCGAGCTGGAGTAGAAAAAACTTTGCATAGATTTTCTGCAATACGTGCTAGAGATACAACTCTGATCGGTGTGACATGTAGAGTTGGTAGATCAGTACTAGGAACTACTAAAGCTATAACAGATTTAGTTAATGAAGACAAAAGTATGTTGTTACTTGGTCGACCTGGGGTAGGTAAAACTACAATTTTAAGAGAATTAGCAAGAGTACTATCTGTTGATTTGGCAAAAAGAGTGATAATAGTCGATACTTCAAATGAAATTGGGGGAGATGGTTTTATTCCTCATCCAGGTATTGGTAAAGCTCGAAGAATGCAAGTTGCACGTCCCGAATTGCAACATGATATTATGATTGAAGCTGTAGAAAATCATATGCCTGAAGTTATCATTATTGATGAAATGGGTACAGAACTTGAAGCTAAAGCTGCTCGAACAATAGCTGAAAGAGGCGTACAGTTAATTGCAACTGCCCATGGCAATGATTTAGAAAGTTTATTGATGAATCCTACATTATCTGATTTAGTTGGTGGTGTTCAAACAGTTATTTTAGGAGATGAAGAAGCCAGAAAAAGAGGTACTCAGAAAACGGTCACAGAAAGAAAACTACCGCCAACATTTGAAATAGTATTGGAAATCCGCAACAGAGAAAAAATGGCTATTCATGAAGAAGTGGGTAGTGTTGTAGATAACATATTGAAATCGATCAAACCTAATCCTGAAATTCGATGGTTAGATAGCTCCGGAGAAGTTTTTAAACAGAAAGAGTTTTTATTACCAGATATAGAGGATCAATTTGAATTACCTGAAATACAGGAATTCGATAATCAATTTCGAAATCATTCCTATGAAAAATACGCTAAAAAAACTAATGGATATATAGAGAATGGTAGAGATACAGATTATACAACAATATTACCTTTTGGGATTAGTAAAAGTACAATTCGTCAATTAGCTGATTTTTATAAAACCAACATGAAAATTGTTGAAAATGTTAAGGATGCTCAAATAGTTGTTACTACTAAAAGCCAGTATAGAAGAAGTCCTAAAGTAATTACAAATGCAGAATTAGATGGAACTCCTGTACATATATTAAGAAAAAATACAGTATCTCAAATTTCTGAATTTATCAAAAATGTAGATTCATATAAAAAAGTAAAATCCTCAATTCAAGAAGCATTGGAAGATGCTGAAAATGCTATATTGCAGATTCAAAATGGTTCTTCCAGTGTACAATTAGATCCACAAGACGCGTATACTCGTAAATTACAACATCAGGTTTTAGATAGCAATTCACTAGTTTCGATTAGTTATGGGAAAGAACCTGAGAGATATATTAAAGTTTTTAAGAAAACAGAAAAAGGTTGGTAATGAGCGTTTTTGTAGCATTTGAAGGTGGAGAAGGTAGCGGAAAATCAACACAATCAAAACTACTTTATGAACGAATAATTGCTGAAGGGTTTTCATCATTATTATTACATGAACCTGGTGGTACGTCTGTTGGAGAAGAAGTAAGAAGAATTTTGTTAGCTGAACGTGGGGCAACTGGAAAGAAATCATCTCGTTCCAAAAATTCTACAATGAATTCTTTAACAGAACTTTTACTTTTTTCGTCTGCGAGGAGTGAGTTGATTGAAAAAGTAATAAAACCTAATTTAGAGAAAGATACA
>CAJWPE010000090.1 GCA_913045625.1 uncultured Chloroflexota bacterium
ATTTCTTAGTATTGTCTACCCTGTTAGTAGGAACTATGCCAACGGGATATGTGACGGCGATACTTCTCATATCAATACTGCACCAAGTTTTCTTTGCAATTTTTAGAGAAGCAAATGTAATTAAAATTGGAGCATTTGCAGTTCTTCCAGCAGTACCTTTCTGGGTTTTTACCACTATAATTCTAATACCTTTAGCTATTCTTACTATCAGACAGAATAGTTGGAAAAGAAATAATAATAAGAAACCAGTGGCATAACCTAAGCCATGGGGCAATCCATAAAAAAATCGGGATTTTCCGAGCTAAGGAATAATCATCCAAAATATAATTTTTTATCAGGACCTTACTTAATTTGGAAAAATCTAGTTAATTATTTTCCAGCCCTTTCTAATTTTATCCAAAGAGATATTCGATTAAAATATCGTAATTCATTATTTGGATTCTTTTGGAGCTTGTTAGAACCCCTCATACTTTCAGGAGTTTACTATATTCTGTTTATAGTAATTGCAGGAAGAACTGAACCTGAGTATCCTCTATGGGTGATTATTGGAGTAATTACATGGACCTTCTTCTCAAAAATTTTGAATGGATCTATAGTGGCATTGACTAGAAACGGAGAATTGATCAAACAAGTTTACTTACCTAGAGAAATTTTTGCATTCTCAATTACTATCTCAAACCTTATTATTACTATTTTCAGTTTTTTGGTTGTTATACCTTTTATGATTTATTTAGAAATTGCCCCTACTTCTCAATTAGTAATGGTGCCTCTGGGACTAATTTTAGTTTCTTCATTAGGTTTGGGACTAGGGCTAATGTTTTCTGGATTAAATACATTAAATCGAGATATTGAACACTTATTTCGAGTTATAACTAGGGCAGGACTGTTTCTATCTCCTGTAATGTGGACGGTCAAAATGTTGCCAGAATCTAGGCAAAGTATGATTGAATATTTGATGCTGAATCCAATGGTAGTTCCAATTTCAATGATTCGTAGTGGTTTTGATGGAACTGAATTGGGAATTGACTCTTTATATATTATTTATTCGGTTGTATTTTGTTTAGCGAGTTTAATACTAGGATCAATGATTTTTAAACGTTCTGAAGCTACTGTGGTGAAATATTTATGAGTAAAATAACTGTAGATGTAGATAATATTACTATTCAATTTCCAAAAACAAAACCGTTCTTCGGAACTATTGAAAATTCTATTTCTAGTTTTTTAAAATTAGAAGCAACCGAAACTGATGATTTTATTGCTCTAGATGGAGTTTCACTTCAACTCTTTGAAGGTGAAATAGTAGGTATTATCGGTAAAAATGGTTCAGGAAAAAGTACTCTTCTGAGAACCATATCGGGAATCTATAACCCAGATAAGGGAATTGTACGTACCAAGGGACAAATCTCACTCTTGGCTCGCTTAGGAATTGGATTTAATGTACATTTAACTGGCCGCGAAAATATTTACCTATACGGAAGCATCTTAGGACATACAAAGAAGACTATGGATGGCTTAATTGATGAAATCATAAGCTTTTCAGGATTAGCATTGTCTATTGACAAGCCTTTGAGAACTTATTCATCTGGAATGAAAACGAGACTTAGTTTTTCAGTCGCGTCCGCAGTTAAATCTGAAATCTTACTAATAGATGAAGTACTCGGCGTTGGCGATTATGATTTTAGAGAGAAATCTAAGATAAGAATGCAAGAAATGGTAGATGATGCTGCAACTGTTGTAATTGTTTCCCATAGTTTACCAGTATTAGAACAAATGTGTAGTCGACTCATTTTAATTGAAGATGGGAAAATAAAAGCCATCGGAGAACCTAAAGAAATAATAGACATATACAAAACTACATCCAAACTTAATACAAATGAAACCGATCTTACAAAACTTATTACTAAAGAAAAACCAAAATTATCATTCGTCAAAAAAATATCTCGCCGATTTAATCTTTTTACCTTATTAATATTGCGTATATTTGGTTTAAGTGAATGGGCAGCTTCAGCAACTTCAATCAATAAAATTAAAATAGATGAAAAAGAAGAAATTATTGCTGAATATTGGGGGACGAAACTTGAAAATATAAAAAATACCGAATACTTAATAGACGCGCAAACAAGAAAAATTGTAAATAACAATCAAAATAAAAAATCTAAAAAACTAAATTTAGTTATGCAGCACTACCTTAACCGAGCATGCGCGTAAAAACTAAGCATGCGAAATTTTGAACTGCTGTTAAAAATCGAATGTATGAAAACTGCTAATACAGCTGTACACAGCTGCATGGACCTCCGAGATACGGAAGAAAATTCTGCTGCCGCTCATGATGAACTTGGTGGCTGTAGCCACCTCCACACCCAGCGGCTATGGCCGCTACCATGACGAATGAACTGCTCACATCCCCGACAG
>CAJWPE010000091.1 GCA_913045625.1 uncultured Chloroflexota bacterium
GGTCCTAATTTTGGTAGTGGATCATCACGAGAACATGCACCTTGGGCTTTGAATGATTATGGCTTTAGAACTATTATAGCCCCAAGTTTTGCAGATATTTTTAGAAATAATTGCTTTCAAAATGGAATGCTGCCGATCGTTTTGGATCAGGCAATTATAGATAAAATTATTGAAAAATCTTCTAAAAATCCAGACTACTCTTTAACTGTTGATCTTGAATCAGGAGTCATTAGTGATTCAGAAGAATTAACAATTGAATTTACAATTGATTCTTTTAAAAAACATTGTTTACTCGAAGGTTTAGATGATATTGGTTTGACTTTGTCTGAAGAATCAATGATCAAAAACTTTGAATCGAGACACGTAATAAGTTAGAACAATATTATGTCGTTTTCGTTTAATATTAATAGCAATTGTGAAAAAGCCAGAGCTGGGACACTATTAGTAGATGGTAATGAAATTTCAACTCCGGTGTTCATGCCCGTAGCTACTAAATCTGCAGTACGTACTTTATCTTCTGCTGATTTGATTGAACTAAATTTTGATATTATTTTAAGTAATACTTATCATTTATATTTAACCCCCGGAACTAATGTTCTTGCACAATTCAATGGGTTACATAATTTCATGAAATGGCCTAAATCTATACTTACTGATAGTGGCGGATATCAAGTTTTTAGTCTAAACCATAATACAAAGATTAGTGAAGAAGGGGTTGTTTTTAAATCTCATATTGATGGCTCTTCACATTTTTTTTCACCAGAATCAGTAATGGCTATTCAACAAATCATAGGATCGAATATCGTCATGCCCTTAGATCATTGTATATATTCTGCAGACGATGAAATAGATGTAAGAAATTCGATGCAAAGAACTCATGACTGGTTAATTAGATCTGTTAATTCTCATAATAGCTCGAATAGTGCATTGTTTGGAATTGTCCAAGGAGGAGTATATTCAAATCTTCGGAAAGAATCATGTCTTTTTGAATCAGAATTAGACTTACCTGGTTATTCGATCGGAGGATTAGCTGTTGGAGAAGATAAATCAACAATGTATAGAATAGTTGAAGAATGTAATGAATATCTTCCTGCTGATAAACCAAGATATTTAATGGGAGTTGGTTCGCCAGAAGATTTAGTTACATGTGTAAGTTTAGGTGTTGATATGTTTGATTGTGTGTTGCCTACTAGACTTGCTAGAAATGGGGCAATTTTTACAAAAGCAGGTCGTAAGAATATAAAAAAATCTACAAATAAATTACTCGACACGCCCTTAGAAGACGATTGTCTATGTGAATGTTGTCAAAATTATTCAGCAGGATATATACATCAGTTATTTAAGGTGTCTGAAATACTTGGTTATAGATTAGCAACTATTCATAATTTGTTTTTTTTAAAACAACTTATGGTAAATATACGCAACTCTATTTTGAATAATACATTTAATTCATTTAAAAACGAATTTCTTTCTAATTACCAACCAACTAATGAGATTGCCAGAATGGAACAGAAGAAACAATGGTTAAAGGGAAGAAATATTATTTAATATCTGGGTGTTGATTGTGAAAAGGATTTTCTTGCTCGTATGCCCATGCAGCCTGATATATTGTAGATTCATCAAAATAAGGTCCAGCAATTTGAAAACCTAACGGTAGTCCATTAGTGGCTAACCCTGTAGGTATTGCACACGCAGGGTGCCCAGTAATATTGAATACTGTTCGTGCTTGTCTAGGGTAGGTTCTTGCTACTGTTTCAGGTTCATCGATTCTACATGCTGTTTCCATACTAGAAGCAGTCATGATTAAATCAAAGTTTTTAAATTGGTTATTAATTTCTTGAGTGAGTTTTGTACGTGTTCGCTGTGCATTTACGTAATCTTCACCTTTTATGAAAAGTCCAGGCATGAGTCTTGTGCGAGTTGCCTTACTGTAGTCATCTGGGCGTGTTTTGTACCACTGGTCATGGATTGATAATGCTTCACAATACATTATTATCGAATTACATGAAGAAAAATGACTTAATGGTGAAACATGAATTTCTTCTACTATTGCGCCAAGTTTTCTAAATGTATCAGCAGCATCGTCGATTGCTTTACACATTTCAACATCAGCTTTTAAGTCAGTAGTATAAAAATGTCGGATCAACCCTATACGTAATCCCTTCACTCCTTTATGGAGAAATTCTGTGAAGTCAGGAAGTATTTGGTTTTTTTCGGTACTTGGGTCGTTTTTATCATATCCTGCAATAGCATTTAAAAGTATTGCATTATCTTCCACAGTTCTTGTCATTGGCCCAACATGGTCA
>CAJWPE010000092.1 GCA_913045625.1 uncultured Chloroflexota bacterium
CTGGAACCTGCAGCAGAGCAGCAAGGCCTCGGTCCGCTCGCCCCTTCCGTGCACTGTCCAGGGAAATCATGACATTGTACTAGTAGTCGTAGTAGGATAAGGGCGAGAAAATTGCCAAACGGGTGCAGGCCAGCACGCTCAAAGCGAGAGTCGAGGAGCTCACCGCCGACACAGCCAAGCTCTCGGAGGCTCTCTTTGTTATCTCTGCTCTACGGCATTTTGAGAATCTTATGTCAATGTACTTCACAAGAGATGTAAAAGGTTTGGTTACAAAATATGGTGGCGCAAACTCACATATGGCAATTCGTTGTGCCGAATTCGGTTTACCGGCAGCCATCGGTTGTGGAGAACAAATTTTCTTAAAGTTAGAAAAATCTAATAAGATAAATCTTAATTGCTCAGAAAGAACAATTTCCTCTGCATCGATATTGGAATAAATTTATGCGAATTGGTATTACACAAAGAATCATTAAGGAGTCTAATCATGGTGAGCTAAGGGATGAACTCAGCCATGACTGGGTTGATTATTTGACTGAAAACTTTCCAAGTGCGCTCTTAATTCCAATACCAAACTTTACTATTCTCGACAATAAATGGTTTGAGAATCTCAATCTAGATCTCTTGATGCTTAGTAATGGAAACGATTTGGGCGAGTTTACTAGAAGAGATAAATTAGAGCGACATGCCATTAATTTTGCAGTAAATAATTCAATTCCAGTCATAGGTTTTTGTAGAGGATTTCAAATAATTAATCATCTAAGTATTGTTTATATAGTCTCGAGTTATACATATTTTATATGAACGAAGTTAAGTGCCCTCAATGTAAATCGGTTTTTGAAATGGATGCTACAGGTTATGCAGAGATTGTTAATCAAATTAAAGGAGAGGAATTTGAGACCGAACTAAACAATAGGATTAAAGAAGCAGAAAAAAATCATAAGATTATAATACAATTAGCAAAAAAGGATGCAATAACTGAACAAGAAAAGAAAATATCCCTACTCGATAACCAAATAAATAATCACAAAAGAGAAATTGAATTTGCCAAAAATGAGGTAAGGACTACGCTTCAAAAAGAAATTTTCGATAAGGACAAACAAATTGATAGATTGAAAAATGAAAGAACGGCTGTCGAAGTAGGAAAAGATTTAGCTGTAATTAAAGCAAAGGCAGAACTTGAAAAGGAAATCATAAAACTCAAAAACAACATTTCGAATTCAGACACTGAAAAGGAACTTCAGAAAAAACAGATGGAACAAACACATCTAGTCGCATTAAATGGTAAGGATGATATGATTAGAATGAAGGATGATGAAATCCAACGAGTGAAAGATATGAAAATGAAGATGTCAGTCAAGGAAATTGGAGAAAAGTTAGAACAGTGGTGCGAAAACCAGTTTAATATGGTGAGGGCTAGTGCTTTCCCAAATGCATATTTTGAGAAAGATAATAAAAGTGTCAAAGATATTGATGACGGACATGGTTCAAAAGGAGACTATATTTTTAGAGATTCTGATTCGAATGGAGTAGAGTTTATTTCGATTATGTTTGAAATGAAGGATAAAATGGAAGATACTAAAGGAGAGAAAAATGAATCCCACTTAGCAAAATTGGATAAAGATCGAAAGAAGAAAAATTGTGAATATGCAGTTTTAGTTTCTATGCTAGAACCAGAAAATGAACTGTATAATTCAGGAGCACCTGTCGATATGTCACATAAATATGAAAAAATGTATATTGTAAGGCCACATAATTTCATACCAATATTATCATTAATCAGAAATGAAGCAAGGAAATCTCTGAAAATGAGGCAAGAACTCGCAATAATTAGATCCCAAAACATAGATTATGAAAATTTTGAAAATAAGTTATTGGATTTTCAAGATGGATTTGGGAAGAATGTCATTTCAGCAAGAACTAATTTCGAAACAGCTATCAAAGATATTGATGCAACAATCAAAAAGTTAGAGAAAATTAAGAGTA
The DNA here is from genome assembly GCA_913045625.1 of uncultured Chloroflexota bacterium. Taxonomy (GTDB): domain Bacteria; phylum Chloroflexota; class Dehalococcoidia; order Lucifugimonadales; family UBA826; genus AG-426-M11. Next base: position 1,984 of record CAJWPE010000092.1, read on the forward strand.
GTTTAACAACAAGCAGTAGACAATTAAGAATAGCGAATGATAAAACTCAGGACCTTTCAATCAAGAAATTAACTAGGGACAATCCTACGATGAAGACGAAATTTGACCAATTAAAATCTAACAAGAACTAATCGTAACGGTATCCTTACGCTCGTATAAAATCGTAAGGGACCCTCATAAGTTAGCTAGTAAAGTACCCTAGAATTGGCATTATCTGGGATGAAATTACAAATCTTTAGTTAATGCTTCTATACCTAACTCTGTA
>CAJWPE010000093.1 GCA_913045625.1 uncultured Chloroflexota bacterium
TGCGCTTTTTCTATTTTTTCTTCAATTAAAGATTTAAAATATTTTAAGTCTTTGTCTAAATATCTTGTAATTGCCATAATTAATCAATTTTGGTTAAATGTAATTTAGAGTTAATATTATCAAATTCAAGTAAAATTCCGTTATTTAAATCATCTAAAACTTCCAGTTTTTCAGCTAAAGTCTCAGTTAAAATATAATCTTGGTTCTCAAAAATAGCTTTTTCAAGGATAATATCCTTTTGAATTTTTAAATTAATTTTATCAGTAACTAGAAGTCCACTTTCTTTTCTAAAAGTTTGAATTCGATTTACTAACTCTCTACAGATGCCTTCATTTATTAATGCATCATTTAATTGTATATCAAGGGCTACTGTTACACCATTCTCAGATGCTACTAAACAGCCTTCAATATCTTCAGAAATAATTTCTAAATCACTTGGTTCTAAAATTATTTTTTCAGAATCTAAAGTTATAGAAACAGATTGATTTGCTTCAATTTTTTGAATATCAGAATCGCTAAGAGTTTTAATTTTAGCCATTACGGCAGATAATTTCTTGCCAAGTTTAGGCCCAAGTGATTTGAAATTAGGCTTAACTTTTTTAATTAATATCCCAGAGGAATTACTTATAAGCTCTACCTCTTTAACATTTACTTCTGACTTAATCAGTTCAGAAATTTCAAGGATTTCTTTTTTTTCATTTTCATTAGAAAACGGAATCATGATCTTAGAAAGAGGTTGACGAACTTTAATTTTTTCTTTCTTTCTAAGCGACAATACTAAAGAGCATATAGTCTGAGCATTTCTGATTTTTTGTTGTAGTTCAGGATATATTTCTTTGGAATTTGAAACAGGAAACTCATCGTGATGAACTGAATCTAAAGGGTTTTTTGAAGTATTAGTGACCAAATCTTTATAAAGTCTGTCCATAAAAAACGGTGCGATTGGAGACGATAATTTAGACACCACAGTCAAACATTTGTAAAGAGTCTGATATGCACTAATTTTATCTTGACCATAAGATCCTTTCCAAAATCTTCTTCGAGATAATCGTACATACCAATTACTTAAATATAATTGAACAAAGTTTGAAATAGCTCTTGCAGCTTTTGTAGGCTCATAATTATTATATTGATCGTCAACTTCAGCTATTAAAGAATTTAGTTCTGATAATATCCATTTATCAAGCTCAGGCCTGTCATTTATATTTGTTTCATTTTCACTATAATTGAAATCATCAATATTAGCGTATAAAGCAAAAAACGAGTAAACATTGTAAAGCGTCCCAAAGAATTTACGTTTACTTTCTTCGATCCCGTCTAAATCAAACTTTAGGTTATCCCATGGGTTAGCGTTACTAATCATGTACCATCTTGTAGCATCCGGACCAAAATCAGAAATAGTTTTAAACGGATCAACGGCATTACCCAGTCTTTTGGACATTTTTTGGCCGTTTTTATCAAGAACAAGTCCATTGGAAATTACGTTTTTATAAGCTATTGATTTAAAAACTGTTGTTGCAATAGCATGAAGAGTATAAAACCAACCCCTAGTTTGGTCTACTCCCTCAGCTATATAATCAGCTGGGAATGCTTCATTATTGTCAATTTTATTTTTGTTTTCAAATGGGTAATGCCACTGTGCATAAGGCATAGATCCTGAATCAAACCATACATCGATTAGATCAGACTCACGCCTCATTGGCTCCCCCTTAGAAGACTTTAATACGATATCATCTACCACGTGCTTGTGTAAATCGAAAGTATTGTAGTTGTCCTCAGACATATCGCCAGGAGCAAAATCTGCTAGTGGATTTGTCGTCATAAAACCTGCTTCTACAGCTTCAGAACATGCTGCAGCAAGTTCCTCTACAGATCCAATGCACTTTTCCTCGGAGCCATCTTCCGTACGCCAAATTGGGATTGGAATCCCCCAGAATCTAGAGCGGCTTAAATTCCAATCGTTAAGGTTTTCTAGCCACTTGCCAAATCTTCCTGTACCAGTGCTAGCAGGCTTCCAGTTGATGGTTTTATTGAGTTCAGCCATCCTGTCCTTCTTAGCTGTTGCTTTAACAAACCAAGAATCTAGTGGATAGTAAAGTACTGGCTTATCCGTTCTCCAACAATGAGGATAGCTATGCTCGTATTTCTCTACTTTAAAGGCTTGGCCTCTAGTCTTAAGGTCAA
>CAJWPE010000094.1 GCA_913045625.1 uncultured Chloroflexota bacterium
CTGGTTTATTTATATCAAAATATGAAAAATCAAATTTTGTACTTGCTTTACCTTTCACCTCTTTATTAACAACATTGGCTTCTACCGTCCATTCAACAGGTTTTGTGATTCCATGCACTGTCATATCACCTAACATTGTAAAAGTATGGTCACCATCAGTAGGAAAAGGCCATTGTAACCCTTGTATTGTTTCAGGTATAAAAATACCTTCAGGATATTTATTTGATTCTAGTGCGTTTCTTTTTATATAATCATCTCTTTTATCTGAGTCACTTTTTAGGTTTTTAAGATCTACTATAATTATTGATTCTTCAGGTATAATTTCCCCATCTTTACCAAAAACTAATTTACCTTCAGTTACTTTTGTTTCACCCACTACATCTCTTGGAGAAGCCCAACGGACCAATTGTTCATAAACGATATAACGAGCAATAGAATTAGGATCAATATCAACTGATAAATTCCCTTCAACATTTGTTTTGACAGGTTCTTCTTTAATTAGAGATTCTTCAGTAGAAACTTTTGGTGTTGGTGTAGCTACCTCTTGTACTGAATTTTCATTTACCTTTGTTTCGATTGGTATTTTTGTTTCGACTGGTGTTAAGGTAGCAGTGGGTGTAGGAATTTCTATTTTGGTTGTTTCTTTTTGAGTATTATCTATTTGACTACTTTCATTATTAGAACATGAAAGAATTATCATAAAGAGTAGAAGGACTGGGAAAAATTTTATCTTCATATATTTCCTCTTATTTTATTTATTCTAATATAATTATATACCACATTTCTTAACAAAAAAAAGAAAGAGCCCGGAATCCGGGCTCTTTAAAATTCTTCTTTCCTATTAATTAAGCTATAGAAGCATTAATCATTTCTTGCAATCTATCTCTCTTTCTTTGAGCTTGTTCTTCAGTAATCACTCCTGATTCTATAGCGGATGCCATTTTTGATTCTAATTCTTCAGGAGTCATTAACCTTGGTTTACCAGGAATTGTAAACGGGTTAAAGTGATGTACATGATGCCTTGACTTAAAATGTTCCAAACCTAACTTATCACCTTTACGGTCTAACTTCTGGTCAAATCTTTCACGCTTACTTTGTGCTTCTTCTTCAGTTATACTGCCATTGGCAATATTTTCAGCTAATTTTTCTTCTAATTTTTCGGTTTTCATTTCAGCTATAGCTGTAGTAAAGGCTCCAACCAATTCAGTTTCACTGATCCCTAAAATTGAAGCAACGCGAGCAATCAGAGGATTATTCGCAATTCTATCAGATGTATTATCAGCTAATACAGCTGTAGAGGTCATACCAATAACTAAAACGCTAAGAACTATTGAACCCGTAATCCATTTTTTCATTTTTCTCATTTTATACCTCACTCTTATTTATTATATTTTGTTTATACAAACAGTTTGTATAGATATAAACGAGGAACCAATTGAAATGTCAGGTTATGGCAAAAGATCTTCATGAGGAATTGCCCATGCAGCTTTGCCAACAAATGGTCTTGGTAATTTAGCTGTATCAATCATATCTACATCTATTAGTGCAGGTCTTTCAGCAGCAATTGCTTCAGCAATAGCATCACCAACTTTATTTGGATCAGTAACTTTAATACCAAGAGCCCCAAATGATTCAGCCATTTGAACAAAATTCGGATTCACAAATTCAGTCCCATAATCTCCAGTCCAATCTTCTTCTAAGTCTCTTCGTACATTTCCATAATGATTATCGTTAAACACAACAGCAACCGTATTGATTCCATATTTTACAGCTGTTGATAATTCTTGGACGTTATACATGAATCCTCCATCACCGGAAATGGATACTACTGGAACTTCCGGCTTTGCGACTTTTGCACCTAGTGCAGTTGGATATGCATAACCAAGATTTCCAGAGTAACCTGAATCAATATATGTAGAAGTGTAATAAGTTTTCCAAAATGCTCTGGAATAATACCCCATTTGAGTCATATCCCAAACAGTAATTGTTTCTTTTGGCATTCCAGCTCGCAAAGAATCTAAAATTGAATTTTGAGGTTCTGTAATTTGGTCCCCAGAGGTTATCTGTTCTCGTATTTTTGCAACAATTTCTCCAGGGGAATTTAACGAAGTCCCCCCCATACTCTTTATCTTA
>CAJWPE010000095.1 GCA_913045625.1 uncultured Chloroflexota bacterium
CAAATCTTCTAATTGAATAACTGACTGCCAACCAACTGATTAAGAACGTTGAAATTGCAATACCTATTTCGGTGAAATCGGAAAGGCCTGCAAATAGAATTAAAATTCCAAATATCGCTAAGGTGCCAAGCGCCCATTTCTGTTCATCATTGTGTTTTAAAGACATTTAAGCACCAAAATTATCTTCTAAAGGAACTGGCCCTTCCCAATGATTGGTAACGACATAAGTGTTAGCAAGAATATCATGCAAACCTTGTTTATATTCTGTAAAACCTATCATTACTACTCCTAAACAAAGCAAAAAAGCTTGAGCTCCAATTATGTAAAGAATTGTTCGAACAAATGAAGAGGTCATAGTTATTTTTTGCCCATTTTTATCAATAACTTTCATTCCTAATGCATATTTACCAAATGTGCCTTGATATTCAGAAGCTTCCATTATTGGCTTGTAAAGAATCGTTGCTAAAGCCGCTAGAAGAAAAACAAGAAGGAACATGCCGAATCCTGCACCCTCTCCTAATGCTGCACCAAATATGACTAAGCTTATACTAGCTAATAATAAAACTAAAATTAACAAAATTATCCCGTCAATAATTGAAGCTACAGCTCTAATCCAGAAACCCTTGAAAGGGTAAGGTTGTAGTGATTCCATAACAAGCATTTGCACAGCATATATTTAAAATATTTAGAAAGCAACACATCTTTATTAAATGTCAATCTACATCTTATAGTGAATGGTCAGCTTAGAAGAAATGCGCAAACAATATGATATTTCAGGATTGGACAGAAAAGATCTATTAGAATCTCCAACTGAAATGTTTCGCAACTGGTTTGATAAAATCGAAGAATTTGACACATTGGAACCTAACGCGATGACTTTAGCTACTGCAAGTAATGGTGGAAAACCAACAAGTAGAATTGTGCTTTTGAAAGAATATGATGAAAAAGGTTTTACTTTTTACACTAACTATGAAAGCACAAAGGGAGTCCAAATAGAATCAAACCCTTATGGGTCTTTAACCTTTAATTGGCATCCCTTGGAAAGACAAATTCGAATTAGAGGGAAAATTCGAAGAATATCGCCAGATAAGTCTAAAAAATATTTTGCAAGCAGGCCTAGATTAAGTCAAATATCGGTTTTGGCTTCAAAACAGAGTACCACTGTGGAAAATAGGGCTGAACTCGAACTACTTTTCAAAAAATATGAAGATAAATATGAAGATAAAGAAATTCCAATGCCAGATTACTGGGGTGGCTACAGACTTGAACACAAAGAAATTGAATTTTGGCAAGGTAGAAGAGATAGAATGCATGATCGGTTTGTTTATACGAGACATGGAACTACATGGAAAATTGAAAGGTTAGCGCCATAATGTCTGAACCCATTCCTATTTTCCCTATAGATGTAGTATTGTATCCTAATCAAAATGTCCCATTGAAAATATTTGAACCTAGATACAGACAAATGCTAGATGACTGTATGAGCTCAAATCGAGTGTTCGGAATCAATATATTAGATGGGCAAAAAACCGAGGGAGGATGGGCTTGCCCGGTTAAAACCGGAACTTTAGTTTACATCGTAAAATGTGAAGACTTGGATTTAACTGGTAGTAATTATTATATTGAAATTTTGGGTAAAAAACGTTTCTCAATAGACCGCCTAATCTCTCCTTCTATTGAGAAGCCTGTTGAATATTTTCCTCCAGATATGCCTTCTATGAAAACAATGATGCAAAAATCATCTGGTGAAGCTCTTTACTTCCAAGCTAATGTCACTTACTTAGATGAAATTCAAGATGATGTTAACTTAAAAGATTGGAATTTTATATTAGGTAAACTAGAACTTAGAATTATTGAAATTGCTAGTAAAATGGGGATCGAATTTGAAAATTTTACAGATTTTGTTGTTAGCAGTGGGCTAAAATTAGAATCTGCAAATGTTCAAGATTTGTACACTTTAGCATCAATGTGTAGCTTATCACTTGAAAAACAACAAAGTGTATTAGAAGCGAATTCAGCTAATGAAATCGTACAAATATTGCAAAAAGAAATCTAATTCTTGCGCAGTATTATATACCCCCTTTTTCT
>CAJWPE010000096.1 GCA_913045625.1 uncultured Chloroflexota bacterium
ACAAAAAGACCGTTCAAAAAAATATAGATGGGTTTGATTTATTGATATAATAAAATCATTCAATACAATTGAGAGAACTAATGAAAAATCAGAATCCCATTGCAGAAATTATTGAATCATCTACGAAGAGTTTAATTGTGCAGTGCTATGAACTTTATCAAGCTCCTAAATTAGGCACTTTAATTAAAACTCTGGATGATCCTTCAATAATTGGTATAGTATATAATGTGTTTACAGAGCCCCTAGATCCTTCTAGAAGACCAATTGCTCGTGGACCTTTCAAAAACGAACCAGAGAAACTATACGAAGATAACCCACATTTATCATTACTTTTTAGAACACAAGCAGAAATTTTTATATTGGGGCATGTAGATCAGCTAAAAAATTATAGATATGAATTACCTTTACTTCCGGCCAAAATACATACTGGAATATCTTTATTAGATGAAGAAGAAATATTGGCATTTACTAACACGGGAACATTTTTGGAATTACTAATTGAAGGATTAGATATTATCACAGAAGAAATCTTTTCTATATCAATGAGAAGAATTTCTGGATACCATAATGATGCCGAAAAATTTTTATATGATACAGGCAAAGATGTAGCAAGTAATTTTCCCCACGATCAACAAAAGTTAATTTCATTACTCAGGAAATTAGGTAGGGGGCCAATAAATGAGTAGTGCAGAAATCAAACAGAAAATAGGCACATTGGTTGGAGGTTCTTTATCCTCTGGCTTGGAAATAAGACTTGATCCAGACTATTCTGTTGAAAACTTATATGTTGGTGACGGGATTACCATTGAGGGACGTGAAAAACGGTATTTTGGAATTATTTCAGATATGTTATTACAATCTTCAGATTCATCTCTTCGGTCATTTCCTCCAAATAGTTCTGACCTTTTTGTTACCTCAATTTTATCAGGAACTAGTGCATTTACAATACTAAAAATTAGCTTACAACTAGCAGTATCTTTAGATACAAATTTCGATGAATTTGATCAACTTGGGTTAGATAACAGTAGTTTTGGCCCAGCGACGACAGTCCCTCCACATTTCTCACCAGTGTATAGAGCTACCAGCAAAGATTATACAGAGATATTTGGTTCTGAAGATGATCATCATGGTTGGATTGGTACTCCTAAAGGTCGTGATGAAGAGGTAAAAATTAATCTTGATCTTGAGCAATTGATAAAACGTTCTAATGGGGTTTTCGGTAAAACAGGCACAGGTAAAACATTCTTGACTAGAGTTTTATTATCAGAAATCATTAAAAAAAATCTAGGTGTTAATTTAATATTTGATATGCACAGAGATTATAGCGATTCAGTAAATGATGAATCTGGAAAAAAAATACATAGTTTAAAACAATTATTTCCCTCAAAAGTAGAAGTGATGTCTCTTGGAAAATCTTTCAATAAAGGTCAAGTTCGACCTGATGCTGAAATTATGGTTTCTTATAGTGATCTAGAGGTTCAAGATATCGAAATATTATCAGAGACCTTAAACTTGACTTCTGCAGGTTTACTTGCCGCACATGCCTTAGATAGATCGTACGGCGAAAAATGGCTAGGCATATTTTTAAATATGGAACCTAGCGAAGATAAAGAAAATATGAATAGTTTGAGTGCTGCAGCTGAACGTACAGGTCAGCTTTATACAGTTTTGCATACATTGTGGAGAAGATTAGAAATCCTTAAAAAGTTTGAATTTTTGCAACAAAATCCTGCAGAAGAATCCATAAAGAGAATATTCACATCCTTAGAGAGTGGGAAGCATGTAATTCTTGATTTTGGATCGCATCAAAGTAATGAAACTGCTTATATTTTAGTTACAAGTTTGATCACTCGTAGAATTTATGAAAGATGGGCAGAACAGGATAATCAATTGATAATTGCGATTGAAGAAGCTCATAAATTTTTAAATTCTGAAGTTGCCAGCCAAACTATTTTTGGAACTATAGCAAGAGAAATGAGAAAATGGAAAGTAACATTACTTGTAGTAGA